>NZ_JAFRJO010000028.1 GCF_017432245.1 Methanobrevibacter sp. | reverse complement strand
GATTGAAGGGGCAAGAGATGTTTCAATGGTGCCTATTACCATGAAGAAAAATAGGCCGGGCCATTTAATTAAAATTATTTCAAAACCGGATTTGGTTGATCATTTGGTAAATATCCTCTTTAGGGAAACAGGCACTTTAGGCATTAGAGTCTCTGAAAACACTCATAGAGGAGTGGCTGAAAGACAATTCGTTCCTTTGGATATTAATGTTGGCAATCATATTTATACAATCAACTTCAAAATAGGGTTGATTGGTGATGAAATTATTTCTCATAGGCCTGAATATGAGGATTTACGCAGAATCTCTGTAGAACAGGACATTCCTTTAATTGAAGTTAGGGATGTTGCAAACACAATGATTCGTGATTATTTGGAAAACAATAGAGAGTAAAATATTTTGTTTGTTCAATAAGAAATTCTTAAATAAGAATAAGAATAATTATTATATGTGAAAATATGAAAATTCCAAGAATAAATTTAGCATTTCTATCAAGATTTTTCATCATACTGGCTCTTATATTATTGATTTATAATGAATTCAAACTCCAATCCAGCTTGGTTTCATTCATTTCCTTAATATTTGCTGTATTGTCTGTTATTTGCATGGTAATATTTGCCATTCGATTTAGACAAGGAAAGTACAATCAGTCTTTTCAGATTGTTGTTGAAACAGATGTGGATAGAGCTTTAAAGGATGGTGTTATCTCTAAGGAACAAGCGGAATCCATTCCAAGACGTGTTGTTCTTAATACCAAAGATCTTGTATTGAATGTGATTTTTAATTTTGCAATTGCAAATCATTTTGATTTGATTCCTATTGACATTCTTAGGGAGATATTGCCTCATATTCCGCCTGCTCATTTAGAGCATTTGTATGAGGAATCCCGTGAAATCAGTGATGATTTGAATGATTATTTCAGAGCACAGAAATTTGCAAATAAGGCAGATGTCATCACCCGATCAGATGAGATTAAGGAATATTTGGCTAAAACTTATCCTTGGATGGCTCCTGAAACTTTAGAAAACACTTATGATTATTTCTTTTTAGGAATTGGAAATGGATGATGCTCATCTATTCATTTTCTTTTTTTATCATTCCAATAATAGTTTTATATTATACGAATTAATGATGGGATGAAATAAATGTCTATTATTTCAGATTTTAAAATGTAAGATTTTTAAAAATAGTTTTTTGTTTAATTTTAAATAAGGTGTAAAGAGATTAAATCTAATCAGCATTAGATTAATCTAAAAAAAATAAAAGATAATGGTAAATAATTACCATTATTCGTCTAAAGGTTTAATCAACATTAAGTTATCACCTGCATTGACAGTGTCACCTTCTTCTACGAAAATTTGTTCTACAATACCTTCCTCTTCAGCATAGATATCGTTTTCCATTTTCATAGCTTCAAGAACTGCCACTACAGTACCTTTTTGGACTTTATCTCCAGTATTTACTTTGATTTTAAGTACCATACCTTGCATGGAAGCAGTTAATGCACCAGGAATTGGGCCAATGTTTCCAGATCCATTTGGATCAATTTGTAAGTATCCGGTAGGCATGATTTTCACATCAAAGATATCTCCGTCAACCTCTACAGAGTATTCAGTTGGAATAGCTCCCAAGTCGTTTTCACTACCATTGCCGATATGGGCTTCTGGGAATGCTTCTTCTTCGAGGTCGCCTTTAAGGAATTGTTTAGCAACTGGAGGTAACATTGCAAGAGTAAGAACATCTTCCTCTTTTTTGATGATTCCTAACTCTTCACCTTCTTTTTTGAAGTTTTCATATTCAGGTTCTATTAAATCTGCAGGTCTGCAGGTAATAGGCTCTTCATCACCAATGATCTTTTTAGCGATTTCTTGATTGATTGGTGCTGGAGCACGTCCATAGTAACCTTTCATGTAATCTTTAACTTCATTAGAAACGATTTTGTATCTTTCTCCATTTATAACGTTCATTACAGCTTGAATACCTACGATTTGGCTAGTTGGAGTTACAAGTGGAGGGTATCCCATATCCTTTCTAACACGAGGCATTTCTTCCAATACGTCTTGGTATCTGTCTAACGCATTTTGCTGTTTTAATTGTGAAATTAAGTTGGAAAGCATACCACCAGGAATTTGGTACATCAATACATCAGTGTCGATTCTTTCACTAATAGGATCGATGTATCCTTCGTATTTTTCTCTAAGGGTTTCGAAGTATTTTTTAATTTGGTTCAATGCTTTCAAATCAAGACCAGTGTCGAATTCAGTGCCTTGTAAGGATGCTACAATACTTTCTGTTGGAGGTTGGGAAGTACCCCAAGCAATAGGTGAGATAGCAGTATCTAAAATGTCAACACCTGCTTGACATGCAGCATAATAACTGATAGGAGTCATACCACTGGTACAATGTGAGTGTAAATTAACTAATAAGTCAGTTTCTTCTTTTAATCTGCTAACCAATTCGAATACAACAGATGGGGTGATTAAACCAGCCATATCCTTAATAGCTATTGAATCACATTCCAATGCTTCAAGCTCTTTTGCAAATTCCACGAATTTGTCTATAGTATGAACTGGGCTAATGGTATAACTAATAGTTCCTTGAACATGAGCGCCTTGTTCTTTAGCTACTTTAATGGATTGTTGCATGTTTCTAATATCATTCATTGCATCGAAGATTCTAAAGATGTCAATACCGTTTTCATAGGATTTTTCTACAAATTTAGTTACAATGTCATCAGCATAATGTTTGTATCCGAGTAAGTTTTGACCTCTAAGGAGCATTTGCAATGGAGTTTCAGTAAAGTTTTCCTTTAATATTCTTAATCTTTCCCATGGGTCTTCGTTTAAAAATCTAATACAAGTATCAAAGGTAGCTCCACCCCATGCTTCTATAGCATGATATCCGACTTTATCCATTTCTTCAATAATAGGAACCATATCTCTTGTTCTCATTCTGGTTGCTAAAAGGGATTGGTGAGCATCTCTGAATGCAGTTTCTGTTATTTTCACTTTCATCTTTACACCTCACTAAAATTTTTAAATATTACGATAAATTTAATTCAATCATATTGTTGATTTCTAAATGTAAATTATAATTTATTATTTCCTAAATCACATACGATTATATTACATTATATTATTATTTATTGTTATAACTACTAATAAAAGTTATCTATTTTTAGCCATATTTAAGAGGTTTTTTTAAAAATAGTTTAAAGAGTTAAGTTAAACGAAAAATAGTGTCAAAAAGAGTATAAAAATAATAGAAAATAGAAATAAACTATAATAAAAGAATAATAAAAGATAAAAAAAGAAAAAAAGTAAAAAAAGTTAAGAAATAAATCTTAACGTTCTATTTCTCCATTAATGAATGCTTCAACATTAGCTGCTGCTTCATCATCAGTAAATTGGATTGGAGGGTGTTTCATAACATAAGATGAAATTGAAGTTAATTGTCCACCAATTCCTCTTTCAAGTCCTAATTTACAGCAACGAATAGCATCAATTACACATCCTGCAGAGTTTGGAGAATCTTCTACACTTAATCTGAGTTCTATGTCCATTGGAACGTCACCAAAGGTTTTACCTTCCATTCTTAAGAAACAGATCTTGTTGTCTTTTTGCCATGGCACATAATCACTTGGACCAATGTGAATGTCATGAGGATCCATTCTTTCTGCAAGTACAGATTGAACAGCTTCAGTTTTAGATTCTTTTTTAGAGTCTAAACGTTTTCTGTTTAACATGTTCAAGAAGTCAGTGTTTCCACCAGTGTTGATTTGGTAAGTGTGAATTAATTTAACACCTCTTTCCTTAAACAAGTTACTTAAGGTTCTGTGGGTGATAGTTGCACCGATTTGTGCTTTAATGTCGTCACCAACAGCAGGGAGTCCTTTTTCTCTGAATTTTGCATCCCATTCTGGGTCACTTACAATAAATACTGGCATACAATTAATATAAGCAATTTCTGCATCTAATGCACATTGTGCATAGAATCTTGCAGCTTCTTCAGAACCTACTGGTAAATAACTGAGTAATATTTCTGCTCCACTTTCTTTCAAGACTTCAACAACGTCTACTGGTTCTTCATCAGCTACTATAAAAGTATAATCATCTTCGAATTCTGCCATATGTTCACTGACACCATCAAGAACAGGTCCCATTTGGACAACTACATCGCTTTTTGGTATTTCTGGTTGGAAAACTGTAGTACAGTTTGGTTTTGCAAAGATAGCTTCATCAACAGTTTTTCCAACTTTTCTTGCATCAATATCAAAAGCAGCGACCACTTCAATGTCAGTTGGATCCCATTCACCAATTTTCCAGTGCATAAGGCCAATTGCATCTTCAGGATTCTTATCTTTATAATAATAGATTCCTTGTATAAGGGAACTTGCACAGTTTCCTATTCCTACTACAGCTATTTTAATTTTGCTCATATTTTCACCAGTAATAAAATAATTCTAATTTTTTGATTTTTCAATTTGTTATTGCTTAAATAAAGTATATTTTGATTTTTTTAAAAATTTATATAAACATTATTGAATAAAAATAAATATAAATCATATTACTTTAATATATTATCATTTATTTATATAAATCTTTTCAAAAATTGATGAATTTTCAAAAAATAGTCCTTCATATCATCATATTTGATTTGGATTTTAATTTTTTATTCGGTGGTTAAATGAAAAAAGTGATTTTAATAGCATTTTATTTTAATCAGGTAAATGAAATTGCTTCAAAGCGTTTAAGGGCACTTGCAAAATATTTGCCTCAATTTGGATGGGAACCTATAGTCATTGTTCCTGATTTAGGTTTCATTCCGAAGGAAAACGATGATTTGGATTGCAGAATAATTTACACTGAATATGAGGATATGTTCAGTCATTTCTCCAATAAATTTAAGAAATCTAAATCAATTGATTCCAATAATTCTAATTTCAATGATTTTAATGATTCTAAAGAGTCTATAGAATTTAATGATGAAAAGTTAAAGGACTCCTCATCATTTTCAAATCCAATTGCTTCAAAAGCCATTTCAATTGCTGGTGAAATATTTGCATATCCTGATGGGATGAAATACTGGCACGAATCTGCTTTCAAAGAAGCTTCTAACATTATGGATGAGGAAGAGATTGATGCTATCATAAGTTCTTCCTGGCCTATAACCTGCCATATAATTGCAAAGGATTTAAAGGAGCATCAGGATATTCCTTGGATAGCAGACTTAAGGGACCTTTGGAATTTAAATCCATATGTTTCACATACTTTCATAAGAAATTATTTTGAAAAAAGATTGGAATTGAAGACATTTGAAAATGCTGATGCTTTAACAACCACTACCGATTTAGCTGCGGAGACATTGTCCACTTTGCATCCAATGAGTAAAATAGTTCCAATTTTATCAGGCTATGACAAGGATGACTTTAAGTTTTTAGAGGACTTAATTTCTAAAAAGGATGATTTTTCCACTGGCTTTTCAGAAAAATTGAAGTTTATTTATGCAGGATCATTATATGGTGGTAAAAGAGACCCAAGCTATTTATTTGAAGCTATTCGCCAATTGGAAGATGAGAATAAATTGGATTCATCTAAGATTTCAATTGAATTTTATGGTGACAGCACAGATTTGGAAGAAATAGCTAAACGTTATGGTCTTTTGGATATTCTTCATATTGGCGGCAAAATAGCTCACGAGGAAGTATTGAAAAAGCAATTGGATAGTGATGTTCTCCTCTTGATATCTTGGGATAATGAAAAGGAAAAGATGTTTATTCCAGGAAAGATTTATGAATATTTTGCATTGAAGAAACCTGTTTTATCAATTGGATATAAAGATGGTTCCTTAAAAGATTTGATTGAGGAAACTAAGGTAGGATATCATGTTTCAAATTTAGAATCAACTAAAGTAGCATTATTGGACATTTATAATGAATTTATTGAAAAGGGAACTGTTGAATTAAGATCAGATATAAATATTGAAGATTATTCCATGGAAAATATGGCTAAGAAATTTGCTGATTTATTGAATGAATTATAAAATAGCAATTTTATATTAATTCTTATAAGATTAACAGTTTTAAAATTAATAATTTTAATATTAAAAAAATAAAAGATTTATACTTATAAAATATAAATTTATTTAGAAGATAAATATGGAAATAAAAATTGAGGAACTAAAATGAATGCTTATTTAGAAATTATCCGTCTAGGAAATGCAGTTATGGCAGCTATTGCTGTAATCTTGATGATGTTTGTTGGGCATTATTATGCTTTGCCTATAATCATCTGTGCGTTGATTGTTTTCATATGTACTGGTGCAGGAAACACTATAAATGATGTTTTTGATGTGAAGATAGATGAAATCAACAAGCCTAATCGCCCTATTCCATCAGGAAGAATCAGTCTTGAAAATGCAAGAAATTATGCTTTTGTTCTCTTTGGAATAGGCATTGTTTTAAGTTTTGTAGACAGTTATTTGGTAAATTCAATTTGGCCTTCTGTAATTGTCATTCCTGCTGCAATCATAATGTATCTTTATGCAAGAAACTTAAAGGCCATGCCACTCATTGGAAATCTCACTGTAGCTACTTTAACAGGGTTCTGTTTTGTAATCGCAGGTGTTGTAATAGCATGCGCTACAAGTTCATTAAAGATTTTATTCATCTCAATTTATTTAGGATTATTTGCAATGTTCATGACATTAGCACGTGAAATAGTAAAGGACATGGAAGATATTGAGGGAGATAAACAGGAAGGAGCAAGAACTTTTCCTATTTTATATGGTAAAAAGATCTCTTCAATCATATCAATAATTTTGATTGTTGTAACAACTTTAATGTGTCCTATTCTTTACATTTTCAAAATTTTTAATCTTGGGTATATGATTATAATGATTATACCTATAATCATATTCTTGTATAGCGCTTATAGCTTAAAGTTGAACCCCCCTGAAGAGACATGTGCAAAAGTTTCTAAAAATCTAAAGATAGCTATGCTAATCAGTTTTATAGCATTTGTAGTGGGATCTTTTAATATTTTTAGTTTTTTATAGTTTTTTAAATCATGTTGAATAAATTGTTAAAATTTAAATGAAATTATTAGGATAGTGAAATTATGATGTTTAAAAAATTTTTTGATGATTTAAATGTCTCTAAGAATGATTTTTTCTATCTATTCATTTTAACAATTTTTAGCATTCTCATAACTTATGCCCTAATAAATTTCAATCTGGTTTTAGGAATTTACTGTTCAGACGTTTTTATTTATTTGTCCAATTCTCTTGTTTTTGCAGGTTATGAATCAAGTATCCTATATCTGTACTTATCTCCAGTCATTTGTATTTTAACAGCTATTCTATTCAAATTAGGATTTTTATCTGAAGCCGCTCTTTATTTAATAACTGGAATCTTTTGCATATTTGCAAATTTAGGCATTTACGTGCTTTTGAAGAATAAGTTCAGTTCCTTATTAAGCCTTTGCGGTGCATTTCTTTTTGGTAGTTTTTCCCTTACTTTGCTTTGGTGGGCAAATGGGACATTGGATGTTCCTGCAGTCGCTTTATCCATATGGGCAATCATTTTTACAATTCTTGCAGTTGATAAGGATTCAAAGTATTATATGATAGCTATTCCATTCTTTGTTTTAGCTGTTTTCACACGTTACACTGCATTATTTTTACTCCCTTTGATACTTTTGTATTACCTTTCCAAGCATGATTTTTTCACAAATTTGGATTTATTGATTGGGGATGGGAAAGAATTTTCTAGAAAACTTAAATCCTACATAAAAAGCGAGGAATTTAGGAATATTTTAAAAGCATGTGCAATAGCTTTCGTTTTAGTCGTGCTCTTTTCAGCCACAATTTTAGCATATGGATCTAATTTGTCATTCTTAACACAAAGTTCTACATTTGCCTCAGGTTCTAAAGGGGAAGTGATTGATAATGCATATACAACAGATACATTCTTTTATCTTCATGACTTTCCGAATTTCCTATACTCAGATTATGTAAGCTTTGATAATGTAATTCCAGTATTAAACGGTTCAAATCCAATGTCATTTTTCTTGATTGGACTATTTGCCATTGGAATTTTGTATTTTGGATATAAATTGATTAACGCTAAGAAAAAAGAAGAGTCTAAATACAAGTATCATGTAGGTATTTTATTTATTGTGCTCTTAGCAATTTCAATTCTATGCTTTAAGATAAATTCACTTATCACAATCACTATCATATTAATTGATTTGGTTATTCTGTTTTCATTTTTCAGGAAAATTGGCATTGATAGGGAGTTATATTCAACAGATATGCTTATGTTGGCATGGTTATTGGTTTACTTCATCTTCTTCACATTCTTGAATATTAAGGTGAATAGATACATCATAACCGTATTTCCTGCTTTCATTTATTTTGTAATCTATGCCTTAAATGAGATTTTGGATTTGTCTAGGAAATTGGAGTTCTTTGAGTTTAAAAAACAGAATATTTTAAAGGTTATTCCAATAATCCTGATTCTATTTTGCATATTCTCTGCATTTACATTCACTTCTACAGTTAATTATAATGAGGATTTCAATAAGAATAAGGTAATTGCAGATTATTTAACTGAATATGATTCTGATTATATGTCAAAGGATGTTGCTGTATTCCATCAAAGGTCTTACAATTGGTTCCTAAAGAAGTATACAATTCCAATTACAGATGATCAATTGGATTATTTGGAGTCAAGCAATATCACTTATTACATATCTGATGACAATTTCAATCTATCAAATTACACTATTATTTATCAAAAAGAAGGTTTATATTTATACGAGAGGATTAATTAAAATATGATTTAATGTTTTAATCATAAATTTTAAGATGGTGAATTTTATGAAAATTTTACATGTTGCACATTTCTTTTATCCTTGCTTGTCTGCAGGAGGAGTGGTTAATGCAAGCTATCAAATTGCATCCAATCAAAGCAAGGATAATGACGTGAAGGTTATCAGCTCAGACTCATGTAAGGAAAGATTAAAATTCCCAAAAGGTCGTTATGATGTTGATGTAGATGGAATCAAAGTTGATTATTTCAGAAACCTATCTAACAGATTTAAGCTTAAAACCATGTTAGACACTCCTTTGACAGCCCCATTTAAGATTAGAAAAGACATTAAAGACTATGAAATTGTGCATATTCATGAGCATAGACAAACCTTAGCCATTATTGCAAGCTATTTTGCAAGGAAAAACAATATTCCATACATTGTACAGGCCCACGGTTCTGTTCTTCCATTTTTCCAAAAGGAAGGGTTAAAGAATCTTTTTGATAAAGTCTTTGGCTTTAAGATGCTTCACAATGCATCATGTGTATTTGCTCTTACAGAAGTTGAAAAGGAACAATATTTGAAAATGGGTGTTGATGAGGATAAAATAGAAATTGTTCCTCTTGGAATCAATTTGGAAGAGTATGAGAACCTTCCATCTTTTGGAAAATTCCGCTCTAAATTCAATATTGATGAAAATGATAAGTTAATTCTTTTTGTTGGAAGAATCCATGAAATAAAAGGGCTTGATCTATTGATAGATGCCTTTAATGATTTGATTAATCAGAATGATGAAGAAAATGATGAAGAAAACATTTTAGAGGATATTGATAGTTCTTGCATTAAGTTAGCTATTGTAGGTCCTGATGATGGATATTTAGTTAAACTGGAAGAAAAGATTAAAGAATACTCTCTTGAAGAAAATGTCATTATCACTGGTCCATTGTATAAGGAGGAAAAGCAAGAGGCTTTAGTTGATTGTGACCTATTTGTCATGCCTTCCAAATATGAATCATTTACAACAAGTGGTCTTGAGGCAATGGCATGTTCCAAACCTTTGGTATTGACTAAAAATAATCATATTCACGATTGGGTGGATGGAAATGTAGGTCTCGCTTGTGAAGACAATAAGGACTCTTTAAGACAAGCTATTGAAAAAATCTTATTCGATGAGGAAATGTCTCTCATTTTTGCTGAAAACGGCAAGAAACTAATAAAAGAGAAATATAATTGGGACATAATTAATAGTCAAATTTTAGAAATCTATAAGAGATTTCTCTAATTTTTTTAAATTCTTTTTATTTTCAATTAAATAAATTAATCAAATAAATTCAATAAATACATAATGTTTAAATCTAATAAATTATAAATTATATATTAATATAGATTTATTAGAGTGATTTATGAATTTCTAATTTTAATCACTTTTTAGATTATATTTTGATAAGATTTTTATCATTAATCAGATTGAGTAGGGATAAGATGAAAGTGGTAGTTTGTCAGAACTGTGGTGAAAAATATCAACTTGATGACGAAGATGATATTAACGCATTTGAATGTTCTGTTTGTTCTGGAAATCTAGAGGAATTGGATAGCTTCTCAAACGATGAAGAAAAAGTTTCCTCTGGTTATGATTCGCAGAATCCTTCTGATTTAGTACTTGTTTATTGTACTAATTGCGGATTGAAATATCAATTGACTGAAAATGACAATATTAACGAATTTGAATGCAATAGCTGTGGAGGTTCATTAGATTACGTTTCCAATATGGACTCTGCATCAACCGAAACCACTTATTCAACTTATTATACACAAAACCCACTCACAGAAACCCCGCTCGCTGATGATGAAATCGATGAGATTATTCCTATTCATATGGAAGCTAATTATGTAGATGATTCTCTCTATGCTAGTTCTGATGTTGATGAGATTATTCCTATTCATGCGGAAGCTAATTATGTAGATGATTCTCTCTATGCTAGTTCTGATGTTGACGAAATCATTCCTATACATGCTGAGTTAAATGCTCAAGATGCAGGATATGCTGATGAGGAATATTATTATGAAACTGAAGAGATATTGCCTGATACATTAGAATCATATGAAGAGGAAGAAATGATTTCTTATGGTTCAATTTATGACTCTACACTTGGAGATGTTGATGAGATCATTCCTATACATGCAGAAAGAAGGCATATGGAAACTTCAAGAGACATAGCTTCTGGATTTGCTTATAGAGATGAGTATGAAGATGAATATGGAAGTGGAGGAACAAGGCTTGTTGAAATCACTGACATTCCAGAAGATGAAATGCCTGAATCTCCAGTGTCTTTAGCTAGACAGGAATTGTCTGAAGAAGATCAAAAGCTATTTGCAAGAGTTCAAAATGAAATGGTCTTTGATAGTCCTGAAGAGTATGAAGCATTTAAGCTTGCTCGTTATAAGTATTACACTGCCTTGTCTGATGTTCTTAAAGATGAATATATCAGAAGTATGGATAAGGAATTTTATAAGGGAAGTTCTGTCAAACGCTTAATCAAAAAAGGTGAAGAAAGCGTTAAACGTGGAAACTTAACCGCAAGCGAAGAGGATGCATTGGTCACTCCAGAAACAGTTGAGCTAATGAAATCTCAAAATAGGGCTTATGAACCTAAGAAAACCAATGCTGATTTATACATGTTGATTGGAGCATTCATTTTAGTCGTTTCAGCTGCATATTATTACTTTATTAGCCAAATATGGTATGTATTGATTGCTATTGCCATAGGTGTTCTCATTCTAAGTTACGGTATTTACAAAAGATATGCTTTCAATAATTATATCGCTCGTGGAAGAATCATTCGTGAAAGATTGCTTGCACTTCCAAATGATTTCTATGTATTCTATGCAGTTCAACCGCCACAATCCAAGGATATCATTAACCATGTGGTTGTTGGGCCTACTGGTGTATATACCATCTTATCCAAAAGATATGACTCTAAAGACTATAAGAATAAGGTAAAATCTGACAGTGAAACAGATGCTATGGTAAATGATTCCGCTTCTATCCAAAATTACATGGATAAGAAGAATACTTTAGAGCTTCAAACTGATTACAAGGATAACCAAACAAGATTTGAATTTGGAAATGAAGAGATTCATTTTGTAAACAATAGTCAAATCAAACGCAAAGCTTTAGAGTTAAATGAAGATTTAGCTATTTTCTTGGATAATAAAGGATTTAGCGGAATTTACATTGAGCCATTAATTGGTTTTGTTAATGATGACTTGGCTATTTTAAATGTAATTCTTACCAATGAAGACCTCTTTATAGATGAATTGTTCAATAGAATGATTCGTGGTCAAAGAAGAATTGATGAGTTGACTGTTGCTAAGATAGCAAGATTATTATCCTATTATTCTGCAGACTGTTCTGTAGTATAATACTTTAATTTTTTACTTTTTTTATTTATTTTCACATTTTTTAAATTAACTTAAATTAGATTATTAATTATTCAATTTCAAAATTTATTTTGTTTCTATAGATTCAAGCTGTGATGAAATATGATTTCTAAAGTTTTAAATGTTTTTAAGTCAATTAAAAGGAAATATTACACTTTTAGAGTAAAAAGGGTATCTGCATCATGTGGGAATGATTTGACTGTCAATGCCTATTCATATATCACTCCTAAAACAAGTCTTGGAAACAATGTGAATTTCAATGGAATGAAGATTCAAGGAACAGCCAATGTAATCATTGGAGATAATTTTCACAGTGGCATAGAATGCATGATTATTACAGATAGCCATAATTATGAAGGTGAGGCTATTCCATATGATAGCACTGTCATCTCTAAGGATGTAGTTATTGAAGACAATGTATGGTTAGGAAATCGTGTCATTGTTCTTCCAGGGGTAACTATTGGTGAAGGTGCCATAATTCAAGCGGGAAGTGTTGTAGTCAATGATATACCAAAATATGCAATCGCTGGTGGGCATCCTGCAAAGGTCTTCTCTTCAAGAGATAAGGATCATTATGAAAAGTTAAAAAAAGAAGGAAAGTTTCATTAATAGTTATCATCTTTTAATTTTTTCATGATTTATTTTTATATAATTGCTATTTTTACATATTTTTCATTTTTGCACAATTACTATTTTTCACAAAAAAAGTTCATTCATTTTAATTAATTTTAGCTTCAATTTAATGAATCAAATCTTTAAAGATTGCAATTTCTTTTATTGTCACTGCCTTTAAAATGAAGATGATTGCAAAGTATATGATTACTCCTGTGGCAATGGATATCAAGACATTAATAATTCCAATTGGATGCATCATATATACTGCAATTCCCATAATAGCTGATGCAATAATGATTTTTAAAAGATCATTTCTGTTGAATGGCAATCTCATGGTTTTCTTGCTTGCAATTGCTGTTACTGCAAATGCCAATATGTAGCAGATAAGTGTAGCAATGGCTGCTCCTAAGATGTTTAGGTAAGGAACAAGCAATAAGTTCAAGACTATATTTGAAATAGCCACAACAATCCATAGCTTTCCAAGAATCATTGTATTTTTTTCAAGGATGAGAATATTGTTTGTTATTCCATACATTCCCATGAATATTGCTCCAAGGCAAACGAAAGGAGTTACCATATAACCTCCAAGTGCAATTTCTGGAGTTGTGATTATGTATAATAATGGCTTTGAAAGCACACTCATTCCAACTGCAGCAGGAACGGTTAGCAAGAGATAGTATTTCATTGAGTAGCTGAGATACTTATCCACTTCCCCTATGTCTCCCTTTTCATAATGTTCAGGCAAGACTGCAGGTAGGAGAACTGCAAATGGGGAAAGGAACATTAATAGTATGCTTCCTAATGCATATCCTGGTGAGTAGCATCCAACTGCAACTGATCCGATAAGGATTCCGATGACATACTTATCGCTTGAATCAACAACCCAACTGGACACATTGCTTGGTATTGTAGGAAGAGCAAATGCAAGCTGTTCCTTTAGGTTAGACCATTTTCCAATTCCAATTCCAAGATACTTGACAATTAGGAATGCCATCATGATGAATACTGCCACATAACCTGTCAAAAGACCAAGCACAACAGTTTCAATATTATATCCTGCATAAGTGAGGTAAATGCTTACAAACACACCAATATAACTTTGAAGAACAAGGAATAATGAGTATCTTTTCATTTTCTGGAATGTTCTAAAGAAGCTTATTAGCATCAGGTTCATGCATGCGAAGAATGAGATTGCAGTAGTTATGTACAATACTTGCATGCTTCCATTGAATAGTGCATTTGCAATTGTGTTTCCAAAGATTAGGAATAATGAACAAATTATCAATGTGGAAATGAATGTTAGGCTAATCATTGGATAGAATGAATCCTTGATCTTTTCCTTATCCTTTTCAGCAGACAGGAACCTTACCATTGTGTATGGAAGTCCAAGATTTGCAATATTTGGAACAAGTGCGATTGTAGTGTTTACCTGTGCCCACATACCGTATTCTGCGGTGGTGAATGACTTTGTAATGATTGGAATAAAGATTAGGCTACTGAGAGAGATTAGGATGTTTGTGAGTCCCACCAAACCTATTCTTTGTATAAATCGCACATATTCGCTCATTTAATCACTTAAAATACTTTTAAAAATAGTTTCATCAAAGCTCTTAAAGAAATAATCCTTATCATATTCTTGAATTGATATGTTTTCACTGTTTATGTAATTAATTAGTTCTTCACTGTTTTTAACCTTTTTTACAATATCCTTATCGATTAGGTCATCTAAATATTCCACACCAGGAACATCTATTATGAAAGTTTTGCAATTGAATGCAAGCCCTTCATAGATTGCAGTTGAAAAAGCACCTATTTGGTAGTGGCTTTTAGCAAACAGTTCGTATAATGGAGGTTCACTTTTATCAATTACAGTAAAGTTATCGAATTCATCGTTTGCTTTTGTTAGGTAATCGTAATTTTCCTTCCAAGTTCCATATTCCCCTGGATGTAATTTATAGATAAATTTGAAATTTTGAGAATCATTGTTTTCATGGATGTTTGAAGCTGTTTCATATGCTAATTCAGATAAGTATTTTCCAATAACTCCTTGTGAAATGAATAATATTTGCTTTTGATCATTAGGTTCATTATCTTTTTTATCAGCTATTTTCATATATGTTTTTGAGTTTTCCTCAAAGTATGGGAAACCCATTGAAATAATGTTTTCACTATCTATAGGGAATGGACAAGCATTTT
This sequence comes from Methanobrevibacter sp., assembly GCF_017432245.1. Lineage (GTDB taxonomy): Archaea > Methanobacteriota > Methanobacteria > Methanobacteriales > Methanobacteriaceae > Methanobrevibacter. The sequence continues at coordinate 35,985 of NZ_JAFRJO010000028.1, read as the reverse complement.
TCCAATAGTCTCCAAAACTTAGAATCTTGTCTGGGAAGTATTCAATTTCCTTGATTTCATCATTGGATTTCATAGTGTTTTCCGGATAGCTGTATCCTAAATGGTATGGGCTGATGGTTCCATGCTGCAATTCGATAATTTCTATATTCATTTTTTTACAGGCTGCAACTAATGCCTTATTTTCATAAGCCACTACAAGAAATACGACTTTAGGATTTTTCCTTTGAAGAAGTTCAATATACTTTTCATAATCATATTGGAAATTCAGGATATGGTCTTCTATGATTGTAAACAAGTCAATTTCAATTTTAAAATCAGTTTCAAGCTCTTCTTTCACTGCATTTATCAGTTGCTTTTCATCTTCAGTAAAAGACAATTTTCCTCTATTTCTTGTTTTATGAATGAATGAACCTAAGAGAATTCTGTCATTGAATTTGACATTATTTTCCTTAATGTTTTCATTGTTTCTAAAATGTTGATTAAGATAAGGGGATTCAATTGTTTCAAAACTTTTCCCAATTTTATTAAGAGTGTCTTTTAAAAAATAGCTATAGATATCTTGGTATTCATCTTCAAATATGACTTTTCTTGGATGGTCGAATATCAAAACATCCACATTTTCTCTCCCGCTTAAAGGGTTTGATAAAATGCTGTTTTTGAGAAAAGGCAAGAATGAGTTTATCTTATCAAATAAGGAAAGACTGGACTGCTGAGCAGATTCAAAAACATTTGTCTTTCTAGTTATTTCATAATATAAATACATTCTAATCAATTGCCAAGGATAGCAACCTTGAATCTCCTTATGATTCAACTCATATTTCTCTTCAAGATTCCAAATCTCTTGACAAATCTCTTTCACTGTAAAAGTCATAAAAATTCCTTGATGATTATAATTTATTCCAAATATTCATATTTAATCAATTCATCTTCAGCAATATCCATTTTTGCCTTTTTACCGATGATTTTATCTAGTTCACTTGGTGAAATGCCTGTTCCAGGTCTTTTGTATGTGAGCATATCTTCAGAAATCACTGTCCCTTCTTTAATTTCCTCTTTTGCAATAATGGAACGTCTTGCTTGCTTTCTTGATTCGCTTTCACAAGATAGAGGGACCTTATCGTATTGTCCATTGATTGTTTTGATAAGTTTTATGTTTTCATTGAATTTTCTTACATCATCTGGGTCCATTCCATGATAATGGTCATTTCCTTGCAATGTTTTATCTAATGTATAATGCTTTTCAAGGATTGTTGCTCCATAAAGGTAAGCGGTTGTTAAAATAAGCATGTTTTCATCAGGCTTTGTATGATCTGAGTAACCGATTTCATAGTTAGGGTACAAATCCTTAAGGTTTTTAATCATAAGTAAGTTTGCATCGCTGTTGTCAGTTGGATATGAAAGGACACAATGCATAATTCCTATTCCAGCATCACCGCTTGTGTATTTTTCATTGGTCTTTTCTATAGTGTCTATTGCTAATTTAATCTCATCAAGAGTGGAAGCTCCAGTTGAAATGATAATGTCCTTTCCTTTTTCTGCAATTTTTTTTATGAAAGGAATGTTTGTAAGGTCTGATGATGATATCTTATAGACATCCATGAATTCATCCAAATAATCAATGGAATCAAAGTCAAAAGGTGTTGATAGAAACATTATTCCAATCTCATTGCAGTAATCAGCTATTTCCCTATATTCCGCTTCTCCAAAGGAATCGAATTTCTTAAACAATTCGTATTGTGAAGTTGTAGGCTCCTCATTTGTATCCCAATATGCTGGAGAGTTCTTGGAAGCTATTGTATTCGCTTTATATGATTGGAATTTAACTGCATTGCAACCTGCATCTTTTGCTTCTTTAACCATTAGTTTAGCTGCATCCATATTGCTTATATTTTCCTTTTTTGCAATATCATAGTAATTTACACCAATTTCAGCTATTAAAAATGGTTCTTCATTGAATATGCTCATATTTTCACCTATTTTTCATCTTCATCTATTTTCCATTTTCAATTCTTCTTTCCATTCTTTGTATGATTGCTTGATTAACCTTTTGATGTTATCAAAGCCATGTTTCAAGTCAACTTCACTCATTCTCTTGTTCATTTCTTTCCTTAATTGGAAGTCTTCAATTGTATTTTCAAATGTTTCCTTTATTTCTTCTTTAGAGACCTCGCTGCCTAAACCTAAATTAATGAATCCATGCTCCACATTTCCAAAGATGTGGCTTAATTCTCTTTCATTTTGGCAAAGGCAGATGCAAGGAACTCCAAGTGAAGCTATTTCATACATGGTTCTTCCTGCAGAAGTGAATATCAAGTCAGCATCGTGCATATGCTCACTCATGTTCTTAACGTTTTCATAGATTTCTATTCTTTCATCATCCTTGTATTTATCTTGGATTTCCTTTTTGTTTCCATAACCAAGTCCTAAAATAATCTCGATTTTGTTTTTGTAATCACTTTCCAAAATCGCTTCAAGAACCTTCTCAGTTAAGTTATTTGGATCTGTTCCTCCAAATGTGAGAAGAACCTTATCGACGCCCTCTTTGATTTCCTTAAATGATTGATAGTAAAACTCATCTTTTAGAATGTAATATTTATGTCCGGAGTAAAGGTTTTTAAGAGGTATCTTATGCTCATATAATGCATCAAAGACCATATGTGCATATTTCACTCCCCCTCCGACATCCTCAAAATTAACTATGAAGAATCCTTTATCCCTAAGTGATTTTATATACTTTGAATTTGTATTGAGGATATCATTGATAACAATATCTGGGTCATATTCAACTATCTTTTCAATCAATTCCTCTTTAGCTTTCTCATCTGCTTTCTTTCCTTTGCCTTTATTGCTGTTATGAGTAATGTAAGGATAGTTGTTATTTTTAACGATTTCAATTCCTAATGGTTGTGCCTCATCAAGCAAGAATACCACTTCATGATTGACTAATTTGGAAGCTATTGCCAATGCCCTATAGATATGCCCGGTGCCGATTTCATGGGAAGCATCGGCTTTAATCAGTATTTTCTTTTTCTTTAGTATTCTTTCAGCTACCCACCAGTCTTCATAATTGTCAATATCAATGCTTTCTTGTTTGGATATTTCAACAAGCCCAATATTATTTCCAAGACGGCTGTTTTCAGTTACAAATTCTCGTTTTGTTGCAAATATGCTTCCTGTCTCTTTATATGCTTTCGGCAGGTATTGCCTGTTAACCCTTTCCTTGTATAATGGGAAATACTTCTTGTTTTTCTCATCGTATCCCCAACTCAGGTGTCTGTCGTCAACAACACTAATAATTGTATCATAGAATTCCTTGTCTTCATTTGGATTTAATAATGTTTCAATAGCTAAATCTAAGGTTTTTGTTTTAAGAAGTGGGGAAGTAGGCTGTACTGTTATTACAACATCATATTTTTCATTATCTTTTTTCTCTTTTTGAATTGTAGCGTCATGGATTACAGGATCAAGTGGAATTGAGTCTTCCGCAAGTTTCCCATCTCTTTTTACAGTTTCTGCACCAAATTTCTCTGCAATGAATTTTATTTCATTGTCATCGGTTGTTACAATAATGTCATCAACATATTTTGATGCCTTTCCCATTTCTATTGTATGTGCAATAAGCGGTTTTCCTCCGAGTAGTCTTATGTTTTTTCGAGGAATGCCTTTAGAACCACCTCTGGCAGGGATTACAACTAAAATTCTATTATCCTTATACATTTTAAAACCTTTAGCTATTTAATTTTTAATCATTATTTTCATTTTTTTTCATTCATTATTTTCATTTTTTATTTTCATTCATTATTTTCATTCATTATTTTCATTCATTATTTGAAAATAAAAAATTTATTCAAATTTTTTGAATTTTAAAAAATATTATTAATTAAGACAAACTAATAATAGTATATTATTAATTAATATTAAATTTTATTAATTATATAAGTTAATTAAGTAGAACTTTTTAATTATTAAAATAATTGAAAATTAAAATATTAAATAAATTTAGAAGAAATTTATTGAAAATTTTAAAATTAATCAGATAATTTATTATAAAGAATTTAAGGTGTTATAATGGCTAGTATGAAAGAGATGGCTGATACTTTAATTAAAAGAATAAATGATTTAGCTACTCCTGTTAAAATTATGCATGTTTGTGGTTCTCATGAACATACCATTATGGAACACGGTATAAGGTCTTTGCTTCCTCCTGAAGTTGAGATTGTTGCAGGGCCAGGATGTCCTGTGTGTGTTGTTCCTTCAAGAGAAATTGATGAATGTTTACAATTGATAGAAAAAGGAGTTACTGTAACCACTTTTGGAGACATGTTAAGAGTGCCAGGTTCCAATGGCTCTCTTGCTGAAGCAAAAGCGGAAGGTGCAGATGTAAGGGTTGTTTACGGTATTCCAAATGCAGTGGAAATTGCAGAAAAAGTAGACAATGATGTTGTATTCATGTCTGCAGGTTTTGAAACAACTGCACCTGCAACTGCATCTGAATTATTGAAAAAGCCTCCTGAAAACTTCTCAATAGTTTCATGTCACAGATTGATTCCACCAGCTATTGACTTCTTGATCAATTCAGGTGAAACCAATTTAAATGCTTTAATTGAACCTGGACACGTATGTACAATTTTAGGAACTGAGCCATTTGAGAAGTTCTCAACTGAATATGGCATTCCTCAAGCTGTGGCAGGTTTCAATCCATTGGATATCCTGATGTCCGTTTATATGATCTTAAGACAAATTGACAATGGAACCCCAAGAATCGACAATGAATATAAGCGTGCTGTAAGAACTGAAGGAAATGTCATTGGAAAGGAAATGATGGATGAGGTTTTCCATGTGGAAAGCAGAGAATGGAGAGGTTTCCCAAAAATTCCTAACTCCGTTTTGGAAGTTAATGATGAGTTTGCCGAGTGGGATGCAAGGAAGAAATATGACATTGAAGTGAAAGATGTTACTGAAGCTCCTAAAGGATGTATTTGCGGACCTATCTTAAGAGGTATGGCAAAGCCAACTGACTGCAAATTGTTTAGAAAGGCATGTAATCCAATGCACCCAATCGGTGCATGTATGGTAAGTAAGGAAGGAACCTGTAACATTGCTCACAGATATAGCAGATAAGTTAAACAATTGATTTTATAGTTTCTTTATGCAATCATTTTTAAGGATTTGATAACATGGTAAAAATAGAAGCGATAGCTGTAGATGTTGATGGAACAATTACAGATGGAAAAAGAAGAGTTTGTCATAGTGCATTGGATGCTCTACGTAAAGCGGAAGATGCAGGTATTCCAGTAATCATTGCTACTGGAAACATTTCACACTTTGCCTATGCAGTGGCTACACTTGTTGGAACTACTGGAGGTTTAGTTTGTGAAAATGGTGGAGTCATCTATCAAGATGGATATAATGACAATAGGGTAATTGTTTTAGGAGACATTTCCAAAGCTCAAAAGGCTTATGACTTTTTACTTGAAAAGTTTGGCGAGGATATTCCATTTAAGATTGTTGAGGATTCCGATGCTAGGGTTTCTGAAATCTGTTTCTATAAGAATATGGATTCAGAACCACTTAAAGAGCTCCTCCAAGACTTTGATGTTGAAATTTATGATAGTGGATTTGCACTTCACTTGACAGATCCTGATGTTGATAAGGGAACAGGGCTTGCTGAATTGGCTAAGCTCTTGAATTACAATATTGAAAACATGATGTGCATTGGGGACAGTGAAAATGACATTGACTTTTTACATGCTGCAGGATTTAAAGTTGCAGTGGCTAATGCATGTGATGAACTAAAGGAAATCGCAGATTATGTTTGTGAGAATAAGTATGGGGATGGAGTAGCAGAAGCTATTGATAAATTTGTTTTTAATGTGGAATAATTTAATGAAATTATTTAAATTATTTAAAAAATTTTTATTTTAATCTTATTTATATCATTTAGTGTGATAATATGTTATATGAATTAGCGGAAGAGGCAAAAAGGGAAATTTCAAAATATTCAGATAATTATGAAATTTATTTGGAAAACACTGAATTGCTTCAATTGGATTCCCAAAAGACTGATTTGAATTTTGCAAAAGAAGAGATTAGTTTAGGCATTGGTGTAAGAGTTATTAAAGACGGTTCAGTAGGTTTTGCTTTCACATCAGACATGTCTGAAATTGCAAAGACTTGTGAAAATGCTTACTTAAACTCTAAACTTAATTCTAAAGATGAGAATTTCTCTTTTGCAGAGCTTGAAAAATTGCCGAAAATCAATGGCACTTTTGATAAGAAGTTCCAGGAAATTGATTTGGATGAACTTACAAGTTCTTTAAAATCTGTATTAAACTGCATTGAAGATAATGGATGTCAAACCACTTCAGGTGGATTTTCAGCAGCAGAAGGTGAAGTCTTGATTGTAAACTCCAATGGTGTTGAAGCTTATGACAAGTCCACCGGTTTTGCATTAGGTGTTTCAATAAATGCAATAAAAGATGGTGATTTGGCAACTGCTTATGACTCTGTTTCATCATGTCTTTATGATTTGGACGGAATCAAATTGGCTGAAGACTTATGTGATTTGGCAAAGTCCTCATTGGATGGTGATCATATTGAAACTTCAGATAAGGATGTCATATTGGATTATCATGCGGTAACTGGACTTCTCTCCACTTTCATGAGCGGTTTTAGTGCAGATAATGTTCAAAGGGGAAGGTCAAGACTTGCTGGTAAAATCGGTGAGAAAATAGTCACTGAAGGTCTTTCCATTTATGATGACGGCACTGTCGATGGAGGTTTGAACTCTGGAGTAAGTGATGATGAAGGAACTGCTTCAAGAAGAACCTCATTAGTTGAAGATGGTGTTCTTAAAGGATATTTATATGATATTTATACAGCTAATAAGGATGGAGTCAAAAGCACTTCCAATGGGTTTAGAGGTTCCTATGCAGGAACTCCTTCTGTTAGCGGTTCAAATATTATTTTTGACTTTAAAGATCATGTTTTTGAAGATGAAATAAATGATGCATTCATGGTTACTGATGTTTTAGGTGCACATACTGCAAATCCGATAACTGGAGACTTTTCAGTTGAAGCAAGCAATTCATTTTTAATCGATAAAGGAGTCAAAAAACCTATTAAAAAAGCTATGATTTCTGGTAATATATATGATTTGCTAGGTGATGCAGTAGCTGTAGGTAAAGAGACAAAGCAAAGAGGATCTTTCATTGTTCCTAAATTGCTTTTACATGATGTAAGAGTGGTGGGTAATTAATCCCACCTAAATAAAATAATTTTTCAGTATTTTAACTTTTTATCTATTTTTTATCCTATATTTTTAAATCTTGCATTGATTTTCTTATCCAATTCCTTCATTTTTCTATCAATTCTTTTAGTGTCTGTTTTGTATGCTTTTGACACTTTTTTATTTATTTCCTTTTCCTTTTTCTTTAGGTTCTTATTGAATTTAGAGGTTTTAGTGTCAAAGGCATTTTGGATGAAGTTCTCAAGCTCGTCTTGAGATGAAAAGTCTGCAAAGTTTTTTTCTATTATTTTATCTACTTTTTCATTAAGTTTTTCCTCTTCCTTTTTAGTCATTTTTTTACTTTTCTCTTTAGCCATTTTATCATTTCCTTCCCAGTAGATTTAATAGAATTAGAGATTTAAGAGTATGGAATAATTTATCCCATTTTAATAACTGGTAATTGAATTTCAGTTATTAAGTCCTCTTCATTATCCACTTCGTATTTGTTTTTTATGTAAATTTCTTTAGGAGAACCGATAATGTCATATTTGTTTTCAATGGAGTATTCTGCCATAATATTATAGCTTTCTTGAATATTTTCCAAAGTTCCATTGTGGATTCCAGACAATACCTTGTGTTCAATCAGGGTTACGATTCTAATCTCTTCAGTTTCATCAGGGTCTAATTCAGGATTGATTGGAATTCCTACATCGTAAACAACTTCATTTTCCTTAGCGGTTCTTGGGTTATTGTAGAATATTGCAAATAAGTCTCCAGCAGTTTCAATTTCTTCAACTTCAACCCATCCGGTTAATTTAGAAACCAAAACATCCATATCCTTTAGAGCTCCCTTATAATTCATGATAGCTACTTTTTGATCTTCAATAGTTTTTTCTTTAATTTCCATGTTTACACCTGATAATTATAATGATATATCTTTTTTATAATTTTTAAATTTTCATTTTAATTCAATTAAAGAGAATTACTTCAACTTCTTCTCCTTCTTCAAGCAATTCTGTCTGTTTAGAGACTTTTGTATATCCTGCTGCACTAGCAAGTGAGAATATAGCTCCAGAGTCTTTAAATATCGGAATCACATCATCACCTTCCAATCTGACCAATTGATATTGCATTCTTCCAATTGGTGAATGGATTCTTCTTCTTAAAGTTCCTTTAATTGTTTTTTGCTCTTCCTCATCTTTGTAACCTGCTAATTTCTTAATTGCTGGTGCAACAAATACATTAAAGATTACAATTGCAGAAACTGGATTTCCAGGAAGTCCTATGACTATCTTTCCATCAACAACTCCAAGAATAGTTGGCTTTCCAGGCTGTACAGTAATCCCATGAATATAAACTTCTCCCAGTTCATCAAGAATATGCCGTATATTGTCTCCAACTCCTGCGGAAGTTCCGCCAGAGCATAGCAAGATGTCACATTCTTTCAATGAGTCTTGAATTTTAGCCTTTAAGTCATCATAAACGTCTTTAACGATTCCTAAGCATTTTCCTTCTCCACCACAGTTATCTACACCTGCCTTAATCATTTCACTATTAACATCATAGATTTTTCCAGGTTGCAATTCTTCCTGATTGGTTAATAATTCATTTCCAGTAGAGATAATTCCAACTTTAGGCTTTCTATACACTTCAACAGTGTCTATTCCTTGAGCAGCTATCACTCCTATTTTAGGAGGATTAAGTAGAATGTTTTCTTCAAGAATTGTCTGTCCTTTCTTAACATCAGAACCTTTTTGTCCAATGTCTTGGGAAGGAGTCACGCTGGTCAATATCTCAATCTCGTCTTCTTCAAGTTCATCATTGTCTTCTGGTCTATTGGAAAATTCCACCATAACAACTGCATCTGCACCTTCAGGAATTGGTGCACCTGTACTGATTTCTACACATTTTCCGAGTTCTACAGTTTTATCAGTAAATGATCCTGCCTCTAAAAAGTCAATGACTTTAAGCTTTTTAGGATTTTCTTCATTAACCCCATAACTATCTTCTGATTTTATTGCAAAACCATCTTTAAGGGATCTGTTAAATGGTGGAAAATCAATTTTACTTTCGATTTTACTGAATGTAATTCGGTTATTGCTTTCTGCTATATCAATGATTTCAGATTGTGGAGTATAGTATTCATTAAACTTTTCATTAATGATTTCTTTTGCTTCATCTACTTCTTTTATCTTTAAAAATTCTACACCCATTGTATTACCTTTGAAACTTTAAAAAATATTTTAAAAAAATTATAATATATAACATATCAAAAATATTTTTGATAATGTTTTCTATTTAATAATTTATTAATAGATATATTTTATATTATGTATTTTTGTATAAAAATTCACATTAAAAATCAAAACCTTTATAAATTATCTTGTTAGTATTTATATTAAGAAATATATAATATATAATAATAAATTATTAGCGGTATTTCTTAAACAATAATTTAAACGAAATTTTCAATTTATTTAGAAAATTGTTTAATCAAATATTAATTTATATAAATGATTTATTTAACTGATTTATTAAAATGATGTGTTATTAAATATTTGGAGAATGAGTAGGAGGAGAATTTTTGAGTAAACCACAAAATAATGATCAACAAGAATATAGAAGAGTACGTACTCCTAGAAAAGGCGAAATTCCAGGGGTAGTCGAACAAATTATGGGTCATGGAAAAATTAAAGTAAGATGTGCTGATGGTAATATCAGAATGACACGTATTCCAGGTAAAATGAAAAAGAGAATTTGGATACGTGAAGGTGATGTTGTTCTTGTAAAACCATGGGATTTCCAATCAGACCAAAAGGCTGATGTAATTTGGAGATACACAAGAACAGAATCTAACTGGCTTGAAAGAAAAGGCTATTTGAATATGTAAATTAAGTAAATCCTTTGATTTACTTTTTTAATTTTCTTTTTTTACCTAAATTTTACTTAATTTTTTTAATTACTTTTTGAACTACTTCTAAATTTTTATCTAATTTTAAAACGGTGTTTTTATGGAAGAGAATCCAATAATGGCTAATGTTGATGAGGAACTTGTTGATGAGGAGCTTATGGAAGATGATTCAATGGAAGTTGAATCTGATGAAGAAGTGATGGACGAAAATCCGAGAGTGGCTAAAGCGGATGCACAAGTTCAAAAATTGATTTCACAAAAAAGAATTAAGGATTCTGATGATAGGAAGGTATCTAGTGAAATCTTTGACAAGGCAACTTTGCAGGTACTTTATAAATTAGCTAATCAAGGTTATTTGGATGTTTTAAATGGAGCTATTAGCACTGGTAAGGAAGCTAATGTACTAAAAGGGATTAAGGATGATGGTTCCATAGTTGCTGTTAAGATTTATAGGATTGCCACTTCCGATTTTAAGAAAATGCAATATTACATTGCAGGAGACCCTCGTTTTAATGTTAGGTCAAGCAATAAAAGACAGCTGATAAATAATTGGGTGAATAAGGAATATAGGAATTTAACAAGGCTTAAGGATGCAGGAGTGAATGTTCCAGAAGCCATAACAAGCTTGAACAATGTTTTGATAATTGAATTCATCGGGGATGAAGATGGAAATCCTGCACCAACTGTGAAAAACTTGCCTCCACAAGACCCTATTGACTTTTATGAGAAATTAGTTGATCAAATGGATAAGTTCATAAACAAGGCCAATTTGATTCATGGTGACTTATCAAGCTATAACATTCTAAATTTTGATGAAGAGCCAGTTATTATAGATGTTTCTCAATCTGTTGTAAAAGATCATATCATAGCTCGCGAATTGCTTGAAAGAGACATAAAGAACATTAGTTTTGAATTTTCTAAGATGGGCGTGGACACTTCCATTGAAGATTTAACTAATCGTTTGATTAAAGATTAATTATTTAATCTTTCTCGAAGAGAAGATTTAAGAAAAAAGTCTTATTTAAAAATATTACTTTTCAAATGCTCTTAGGAAACCTATTTTTTATTAATATTAAATAAATATTTTTAAGTTCCAATTAGGTTTCCATTTGTGTGTTTTTTAATTTTAAGTTAATTTTATTAAAACATTAATTTATCAAAATATTTATTAAATTTAATTGAAATATTTAATATATAATTGTAAATGAATTTATAAAACAAATCAAAGAGGTGAATAAATTGCCGGAAACCGATTATCTTAGAGTTCCTGCAGATAGAGTAGGTGCTTTAATTGGAACAAAAGGAGAAACCAAACAATTAATTGAAAATGCAACTAATACTCATTTGGATATTGATAGTGAAGATTGCACTGTAGCTGTTTATCCTAATGAAAATATGGAAGATCCTCTTGGTGTATGGAAAGCAAATCATATTGTAAAGGCTATTGCTCGTGGATTCAATCCTCGTGTAGCATTAAAATTAAATAAAGATGATACTTATTTGGAAATAATCAAATTGCCTTTGTATGTTGGAAAATCCAAAAAGGCTATGGCAAGATACAAAGGTAGAATAATTGGAAAAGATGGAAAAACCAGAGAAATAATTGTTGATATGGCTGAAGTGGACATGGCTATTTATGGAAAGACTGTTTCATTAATCGGCGAGCTTGAAAATGTAATGATTGCTAAGGAAGCAGTTGAAATGATTCTTAATGGATCAAGGCATAAATCTGTCTATGCATTTTTAGAGAATAAGAAAAATGAACGTAAAATGAAAGAATTCAAAGAAGTTGTTGGAATTGAAAGAGATGAAATTCAATTCCGTGATGACTTAGATTAGAAATTTTTTCTTTTACTTTTTTATTACTTTTATTATTTTTTCTATCAACATCTCGATTTTTATTTCTTAATTTTTTTATTTTTTAATCCTGCTATTTTTCTATTTTTTCATTTTTTTTAATTTCTTAAATTTATTTCTAATATCTGATTCATCAATTTTATTTTTACAAATTGATATTGTTTTTATTTGTCCGAATCAATTTTCTTAATTAATTGTTATTTTTCATTAAAGATATATGTATGGTTTAATATTTTTTAACAATATTTTTTGATGTGATGTAATTTAATTATATTTAGCCTAAATTTTTTTACTATATGATGATTTTTTTATTAAAATTTTTATAGTAATTAAAAACTTTTATATACTTTCAACAACATATGTATATATAGTGATATATTTACTATAGTTTTGGCACATTTTTGATTATAATTAAATATTATTTTGTCTAAAATTTTAGTAATTTTTTCATTTTTGTATAAAAATTTTCCAGAAAAATAATCTTTGTATATTTTTAATAAAACATTTATTAAATATATGCTATTTTATGATTACATTACCATATAAAAAATTCATTATATGTTTTTTATGGAGAATTTTTATGAAAGTTCAGTACTTTAAATAATTAAGTATTATTGATTATTTAATGATTTAGCTTAATTAGATTTTAGCTTAATTAATTCATATGTTAATTAAAAACATGTAGAGGAGGTTTAATTTGTCTCAACAAGCGCAAGAACTCTTTGAGAATTTTGACCAATTGACTCCATCAGAGTTCTTTAGAAAAAATAAACAGATGTTAGGATTTTCTGGTAAAATCAGGTCTTTAACTATTGTTTTCCACGAATTGATTACAAACAGTTTTGACGCTGCTGAGGAAGCAGGAATTTTGCCGGAAATTAGAATTGATTTAAAGCAACTCGGAAAAGAGCATTATCTTTTAAGACATTCAGATAATGGTCCAGGTATCCCTGAGGAATTTGTAACTCAAGTATACTGTCAGATGTTTGCAGGTTCCAAATTTAGAAACATCCAATCAAGAGGGCAACAAGGTTTAGGTTGTAGTGGTTGTGTACTTTTATCCCAAATGACTACTGGTGAGTCCACCCATGTAATTTCCGGATGGAAAGAGGATGGTGAGCTTAAAGGTGTCAAAATGGAATTTAAGATGGATGTAAAAAACAACGTTGGGGATGTTATTAAAACAGAGCATTTCACTCCAGAAAGTACTGGTGTTTGTATCCAACTCCATTTTAAAGAGGTGTCCTATTCATTAGCTGAACAAGGTGCATTTGAGTACATTCGTAGAACCATGATTGCTAACCCTCATGCAAAGATTACATTTAGAGATCCTAAAGGACATAAATACATCTTTAAAAGAGCTGCAGAAATTGTTCCAGTCTTACCTAAAGAAGTATTGCCTCACCCTAAAGGAGTAACTGCTGATGACATTACTCATATTGCAAAAACTACTGATAAAAGAAACTTCAAAAGCATGCTTACAACTAATTTATCCAGAATGTCTTCCAAGAAAATCAAAGAGCTTCAAGAGCTTACTGGCATTGACATGAAAAAACGTCCAAAAAACATGACTTGGGCAGAAGCGGAAGCTATTGTAGAAGCATTCGGAAAAATGAAATTCATGGCTCCTCCTACCTCTGGTCTTATTCCAATTGGTGAAGAGCAAATAGAAAAAGGTATGAAATTAATATTGAAACCTGAATTCATCACTACAATTACAAGAGCTCCTGTTACCTATAAAGGTGGTGTAGCATTCATCGTAGAAGCAGGTATCGCTTATGGAGGAGATGCTGGTAGAATTGTAAATGAACAAAGAAAATCAGAAATCTTAAGATTTGCAAACAGAGTTCCATTGACTTTTGATGCAGGAAGCTGTGCCATTACAGAAGCATTGAAATCCATTGATTGGAGAAGATATGGTCTTAGAGACTTGGATAACACTCCTTTAACTTTATTTGTTAACATTATTTCCACTCAAGTTCCTTATTTATCCACTGGTAAGCAAAGTATTGCACCAGAACCTGAAATTGTTCATGAGATTAGACAAGCTACCATGAAAATTGCAAGAAAGCTTCAAAGACATATAAGATCCAAAAAAGCTGAAAAGGAAAAAGCTATGAGATCTAAAATATTTGAAGATTATGTTCCTGTTATCATTGAAGAGGCAGCAGCACTTGCTGAAACTGGTGTTCCTGATTATAAACCGGTTCTTGCTAAGGTTACAAGAAGAGCATTAGCAGAATTGATGGGAGAAAAAGTTGAAGAAGAGATAGAAGAGGAAGATTACGTAGACTCCTTACTTGAAGAGCTTGACGAATTCGGTCATGTGGTAGACAAGGAACATTCAAGTCGTAAGGATAGAGTTCAAGAATCTGATTTGGATGAAGCGTTTTTAGATGATGAAAAACCTAGAAAGAAAAAATCTAAAAAAACTGAACAGTCTACATTGTTTGACTCAGAGGACCAGGAGGTATGATTAGATGGCTGAAGAAACTACTACTCATAAACATACTCACAAAGAGCAAAGGAGACAATACACTTTCAATAAACTTAAGGCCTTTGGTCAAGAAATTATAGAGGACGTTGAAAAAGAGAAAGTACCTACATTAAGAATTCCTTCTAGAGGTACTGGAAACATTGTTTACGACCCAGATAAACGTTATTATATCCTCGGTGACAGATTTGGTAAAAGGTCTCTTGGAAATGTAAAGCAAATCAGAAAATTAGGGCAAATGGTTTATGTTGCTAATTTCTGTAAGGACTTGGTATTAAGAGATAAAACCGCTACTATCAGGGAGATGTACTATATCTCTGAAGGTTGGGGTATTGAATTCAATAACCAACAGGAATCTAACATTGTAGGAGAAGACCTTGAAGTAGCATTAGGTGCTACCCGTGAAGATTTAGGATTAATGCCTGAAGAAGACGGTGCATCCGTTTATGGTGACATTACCTTGCTTGATGGTGAATTTGAAATCAATGCTGCAAGGGCAGGTAAATCCGGTTATACCATTTCTCCAACCATTGACCAAGTTGAATTGTTGGATTGTGGTGCAGACTTTGTACTTGCAGTGGAAACCATGGGGATGTTCCACAGGTTAGTTCAAGAGGACGCTCACAATAGATTCAATTGTTTGATTGTAGGTCTTAAAGGTCAAGCTGCTCGTGCTACAAGAAGATTTATCAAAAGGGTAAATGAAGAATTAGGCCTTCCAGTTTATATCTGTAACGACGGAGACCCTTGGGGATTCCACATCGGACAGGTAATTATATCTGGAAGTGCAAAATTAGCTCACGTAAATCATGATTTGGCTACTCCTGATGCTAAGTTCTTAGGAGTAACTGCAACAGATATCATTGAATATGATCTTCCAACAGATCCATTGAAAGATATCGATGTATTGAGATTGAAAGAGCTTTCAAAAGACCCAAGGTATCAAACTGAGTTCTGGCAAACCGAGATTAAGAAAATGCTTAAGATTGGTAAAAAAGCAGAACAGCAATCTTTCTCCAAATATGGTCTAGAATATGTAGTAGACACATATTTCCCAGAGAAATTAAGACAATTTGGACAATTATAATAAATTAATTTTTAAATTAATTTATTTTTTCTTTTTTTATTCTTTCTATTTTTTAAATTTTTTAATTTTATATACTTTATTATTTTTGATCCCCATTTGAAAATTTTTACTATTTTTACTATTTTTCGATATTTTTCAAAACATTTATATACTAGAAAGTTCTACATTAGTATAGATATACCCTTATAGGTATATCAATAAATATCAAAAAATTATTAAGGTGTTATTATGAAACAATGTATGGATTTAGACAATCTTCACAGAAGAATTAATAAAATTATTGGACAGTTAAATGCTATTGATCGTATGATTGAAGAAGATATTCCTTGTGAAAACATTTTAATGCAAGTAAACGCTTCTAAATCTGCTATACACAAAGTAGGCCACATTATAGTAGAAGGTCACTTAGAAAATTGTATTAGAAATGCAATTGAGGCAGGAGAAAGTGATGAGGCCATTAATGATGTTTCTACTATTTTAGAATATTATTCAAGGTTATAGATTAAATTGTTTTTAGGGATTAAATATTTCTTTTTGATTTCTAAACAATTTAATCTATTTTTTTCAAATACTTAGTATACCTATAAGGGTATACCTATAAAATATTAAAAATCTAATTGTGTATCATGAAATTGGAGGACCATAAAATGAATATGAAAAAATTTTTCTCTAACAATGATGATAAAACATCCATTGAGTTTAATAGGCCTAAATTAAATATCAGAGACTTTTTCCAGGATGGTGAAAAAAGAGATATTTTATTTATTGTAATTTCTATTATTTCAGTAATCTTAAGTTTAATTGGAGCAAATTTATGGAGATTTGATTTAATTTGGATAGCAGTGATATTTTGTGGTATTCCAATTTTTAAAGAGGCAATCATAGGACTTTACACAGAATTTGACATTAAGGCAGATGTTCTTGTATCCATAGCAATCATCTCTTCAATTCTTATTGGTGAATTATTTGCTGCAGGTGTAATTGCTATTATCATGGCAATTGGTGGTTTTTTAGAAGATTATACAGTCTCTAAAACAAAAGCAGGAATTGAAAAGCTCATTGATTTAAGTCCTACTAAAGGTACTTTAATAAAGAACTATAATCTTGACTCTGAAACTGAATTGGTAGTCCCTGCAGATTTGATTAGAGTTGGGGATATTTTAAAAGTTGTTCCTGGTGAGATTATTCCAGTTGATGGGGTAATCATTGAGGGGGAATCTTCAATAGACCAGTCTGTTATGACAGGGGAGTCTATACCAATAGATAAAATGGTTGGTGATGAAGTATTTAGCGGTACCATTAATCTTTATGGTTCATTTGTGATGAAAGCCACTAAAAAAGGACAAGACAGTTCTCTTCAGAAATTAATCAAATTAGTGGAATCTGCAAATCCTGAGAACGCGGAAGTGGTTAAAGCTGCGGATAAATGGGCAACCTTCATAGTTGTTGTAGCATTTATTTGTGCTATTTTAACTTTAATCTTTACAGGTGAAATAATCCGTGCAGTGACTATTTTAGTAGTGTTCTGCCCTTGTGCATTGGTGCTTGCTACTCCAACTGCCATTATGGCATCAATCGGTAATTTAACTAAAGTTGGTATTTTAGTTAAAGAGGGAATTTCCATTGAAAAATTAGCAAAAATAGATCAAATGATTTTTGATAAGACAGGTACTTTGACTTATGGAAAGCCAGTTGTTACAAATGTGATTCCATATAATGAGGATATAAGTGAAAAAGATCTTATTCGCTTGCTTGCTTCATTAGAAAGTCCTTCTGAACACCCTTTAGCAAAATCAATTGTGAAATATTATAAGGAGAATTATGAAGACAGTTTGGAAAAAGTATCAAACTTTGAAATGATTATTGGTAAAGGTGTAAAAGCTAATTTAAATAATCGCTCTCTTTGTGCTGGAAATGAAGAGTTCTTGAATTCATTGGAGATGGATGTTCCTAATGAGTTCATGGAAGAAAAGATTTCTGAAGATTTAAATCTTGGTGCAACAGCCATTTACCTTGGAGAAGATGGTAAATTGTTAGGTGCAGTTTTATTGTCTGATGTTTTAAGGGATGATGCTTATGAACTTATTCGTCAGTTAGACAAATTAGGAATAAGTTCCACTTTGCTTACAGGAGATAATAAGAATGCTGCGGAGCATATTGCATCTAATGTGGGAATCAATGATTTGAAGTATAATTGTTTGCCTGAAGATAAAATCTCTAAAATCAGAGAGTTCCAATCCACTAATAAAAAAGTGGCTATGATTGGAGATGGAATAAATGATGCTCCCGCTTTAAGACAAGCAGATATAGGCATTTCAATGGGTGGTGTCGGAAGTGATATCTCAATTGAAGCCTCTGATGTATGTCTTGTAAGTGATGATATTAAGAATATTCCACATTTGCTTGCACTTTCAAGAAAAACCATTAGAACCATTAATATTGGGATTGGCTTTGCATTAGGATTAAATATTATAGCAACTGCACTGGCTGCTTTTGGATACTTAGGTCCTATTGGTGGAGCATTTGTTCATAATATTGGATCTGTAATAGTGATTATTTATTCATCTTTACTTTTAAGATTCCAATATTAACTTTTTTTACTTTTTTTATTTTTCTTATTTATCATTTTTCCTATTTTTCCTTAATTCTTTTATTAACTTTTTTTAATATAATTTAAAAAATTTTATTTATTATTGTATTCAAAATTTATTTAATAAGGTATTTTTTATTTTTTTTTTTAAATCTTGGAGGATTTTATGATTAGCTTGGATGAATTAAAAGAGGAAATATTCGATTTAACAAAAGATTATAAGAATTTTAAGTTTGAATATATTGATGTAAGCTCCATTGTTGTAGAGCCATGGACAAGATTAAAATGTCAATATGGTTGCCCTAGTTATGGAAAAACATTGGTTTGTCCACCATATACTCCGAAAGCGGAGGAATTTGTGGGAATGGTCAATTCATATAAAACAGCTATTTTATTTGAAATCAGCTTAGCTTCTATTGAAGACAATATTGGGGGAATAACTAAAATAGCAGTGGATATTGAAAATTGCTGTGCTCATCATGGATATTATAAGGCTTTTGGTATGGGTGCAGGAACTTGTTTAGTGTGCCAGTCCAAAGGTGAAGCGTGTAATTTGGATGGATGCAAGTATCCAAATGAAGCCCGTCCCTCTGGAGAAGCTTGTGGAGTGGATATTCATAAAACCATTGAAAACAATGGATATGACATATTAGGCATTGATAAAGAGAATAATAGCTATTTCTGTTATGGTTTAGTTTTATTAGAATAATTATCAAAATTAAATAATTAGAATAATTAGGAAAATTAGAATAAATTAATTTAAAATTTAGAATAATTAGAATTAATTTTTAGAATAATTTAAAGGGGGATTAAAATGGAATTAAATAATAAAAATACGATAATTATTGTAGTTGCCATAATTTGTGTAACTTTTATATTGGGGACTGTATTATACTTAAACTCAAATGGGGGAATCAATCCTTTAAGTGAAAAAGAGCCTATGCATATTATAAATACTACTTTTTCAACCGACCATTCATTAGATGCAAAAACCATCTGTACTATTAATGTAGGTTCTAATCATTCAAATGAGAATGTTATTGTAAGCATTTTATATAGTCGTGGAGGTGCTAATTTAAATGATGGGGATAAAAGTACAAAAACGGTTGGTGCGGATGGAAGTATTGTATGTGAAAGTAAGGACTCATATGACAAGTATCCTGACCGTGCAATTGTCAAATTATATGATGAAGAGGGAAATGTATTGGATAGTGCAGATATTAGTTTAGCCACTGACGATAGTATACAGTTAGCTATTGGAAATGGAACAGTCACTGCAAAATCAATCACTAAAGCAGAGCACTCAGCATCTGGCAGTTCAAGCAGTAAAGGCACTACTGAATGGGTGGAAGACCTTGATTTGTCTGATAAGGCAGGATATGACTGTCATGTATATATTCACCACAGAAGTGATGGTACAAAATATTATATTGATGATGAGGGTACAAAACATTCCGCTCCTGAGAGTCAGGAATGGGTATTCTAATCTTTTCTCAAAGTTGAATATCAAATTATATATAGATTGAATTATAAAACTTTAATTATATAATTATTGAATTTAATGTTTTTATATAAATTTAGTATTCTTAAGGAAGTTTAAAAATGAAATCTGTAGCTATTAATGGATTTGGAACTATAGGTAAAAGGGTGGCTGATGCTGTAGCTGCTCAAGATGATATGAAAGTCATTGGTGTGAGCAAAACCAGACCAAACTTTGAAGCAAAAACTGCTGTAGAAGAAAAGGGATATCCTTTATACATTGGAATTCCTGAAAGGGAAGGTCTCTTTAAAGAAGCAGGAATTGAAATTGCAGGTACTGTTGAAGATATGGTTCAAGAAGCAGATATCGTCGTTGACTGTACTCCTGGAAACATTGGTCCTCAAAACCTTGAAATGTATAAAAAAGCTGGTGTAAAAGCTATTTACCAAGGTGGAGAAGATCATGAATTAACTGGATTATCATTTAACTCTTTTGCTAATTATGATGATTCATATGGTGCAGACTATGCTAGAGTAGTATCTTGTAACACTACCGGTTTAACCCGTACATTACACACTCTCAATCCATTGGTTGACATTAAGAAAGTTCGTGCTGTAATGGTTAGAAGAGGATCTGACCCATCTGAAATCAAGAAAGGTCCTATTAATGCTATTGTACCTAACCCTCCAAAAGTACCTTCTCACCACGGTCCTGATGTACAGACTGTAATGAAAGGTATAGATGTTACTACAATGGCTTTACTTGTTCCTACCACTTTAATGCACCAACACAACCTTATGGTTGAAATTGGCAATGAAGTGACAAATGATGAAGTAATCGATGTACTTGAAAAACGTTCCAGAGTTATGGTTGTTGAAGCTGCTGCTGGCCTTGACTCAACTGCAGCACTTATGGAATATGCTAAAGATTTAGGAAGAAGCAGAAATGATTTATATGAGATTCCAGTATGGAAAGAATCCATTAACGTTGTAGACAATGAATTGTTCTACATGCAAGCAGTACACCAAGAATCTGATGTAGTGCCTGAAAACGTAGATGCTATCCGTGCAATGTTGGAAATGGAATCTGATAATGAAAAATCCATTGCTAAAACCAACAAAGCTATGGGAATTTTATAAATCGACTATAATTTCAGATTTAATTAATTAAATAGAATTTTTCTATTTAATTTTCTTACTTTTTTTCTAAATCAAAAATTTATATTTCTATTTAATTTGTTTTAATTTAATTTGTTTTAATTTCATTTTTTTATATTTGCCCTTTTAAATTATTTATGGTGTTTTTATGAGAGATAAAGTTATTTTTGGTCCGGCTGGAAAACCAATAGAGTTTAATGGAAAGGCACATGAATCTCCAGAATTTTTAGGACCTTTAGGATTATATGCTTTTGAATATCAGTCCACTTATGGTGTAAGAATTGGTGAATCCTCTGCACTTAAGCTTAGGGAATCTGCAGAGGAAAATGGGGTCCTGATGTCTATGCATTGCCCTTATTATGTTAATGTCTGTTCTAAAGAGGAGGAAAAGATTGACAGTACAATAGACAGATTGGTTCAATCTGCAAAAGTTGGAGAATTCATGGGTGCATATAGGCTTGTATTCCATCCGGGATTCTATTCAGGCAGAAAACCTGAAACCTGTATGGATCTAGCTAAAAAGACTTACACTAGACTCCTTGAAAGATGCGAAGAGGAAGGAATAGAAAACTTTACTTTTGCGCCTGAAACAACTGGAAAACGTTCTCAATTAGGAAATATTGATGAAATCATTGAAATGTGTGCTAGCTTTGACCACTTCGAGCCTACAATTGACTTTGCACATGTTCATGCAAGAGGAAGAGGAATCCTAAATAAGAAGGAAGACTACAATTGCATATTTTCAAAGCTTGAAGATAATTTGGACATTGATAGATTGCATTGTCATTTCACTACAATTGAGTATACTGATAAGGGTGAAAAGAAGCATCACACATTAGCTGAAGCTGATGAGTATGGTCCACACATCAAGGATTTGCTTTTGAATCTGATTGAAAACGATTGGAAAGCTACCATTATTTGCGAAACTCCTTTAATTGACCAAGATGCCTTAAGAATGAAACAGCTTTATGACAGTCTAATTTAGGTAATTTTTTTTAAAATTTTACTAAATTTTTTCTCAAATTTCAAACTTAATTCTTTTATGAAAATATTTAAATAATGTTAAAAATATATTAAGTAATCTAAACATTCATAAAAAAATTTTAATTATTTTAAACATTTGATTTGATGTGATAAATGTGAAATCTGAAAACAAAAGTTCAAGCAAAAAGAAATCAGAGGTTTCCATTAAGAATAGGGCTAGTTTCAGTGAGATTGAAACTAAGGTTCTCGTATTGGAAACTGCAGGTTATCCTTTCAATTTTGGATTATTGGAAAGCCCTAATCTAGAGATATCTGATAAAGTTCTTTTTGAACAGTATGCTATAGACCAATGGAGTGGCACATCAGTTAGAACTGGTTCCTATCTTTTTGACCAAAAGATCATTCCAGATTTTGCATTTAAAATCATAACTGCATATCCTGAAGACTCTGTTATTGGAGAAAACACTTCAATTGAAATAGTCATTCCAGATGTGGAGAAGCATGATTCCATTAAAAGAGTGAAATCCAATGTTTTCTTTGATGATGTAGTAGGTCAAGAGAATGCTAAAAAGAAATCAAAACTCATCTACAAGTATCTCCAAGACCCTGAGAAGTTTGGCAATTGGGCTCCTAAGAATGTTCTATTCTATGGTCTTCCGGGAACCGGTAAAACCATGCTTGCAAAGGCATTGTCAAATGAATTGAACATCAACTTATTCTTGGTCAAGGCAACCTCATTAATCGGGGACCATGTTGGAGATGCAGCAAATAAGATTCATGATTTATATGAAACTGCATTGAAATCCTCCCCATCTTTGATTTTCATTGATGAAATCGATGCGATTGCATTGCATAGGTCATTCCAATCATTGAGAGGGGATGTTTCTGAAATTGTAAATTCCCTTTTAACTGAAATGGATGGAATAAATCCAAATGATGGTGTTGTAACAATTGCAGCAACCAATAACCCGTCTTCAATCGACTTTGCAATCAGAAGTCGTTTTGAAGAGGAAATCGAATTCAAGCTTCCAAATGATGATGAAAGAAGAGAAATCTTTGAGCTAAACCTTAATACATTCCCAATGGATTATGAGTTGGATATTGAAAAATTAGTCAAGCTTTCCAAAAGAATGTCTGGTAGGGACATTAAGGAAAAGATATTGAAAACTGCTCTTCACAATGCAATTATAAATGATAAGGAAAAAGTAACAATGGATGATATTTATTTTGCATTAGACATCAATAAATATAAAAAAGAAGAAATTAAAGGAATGTTTGAATAATCAACATCCTTTATTATTTTATTTTCTAATTTTTATCAACTATTTTTTTTTATTTTAATTTATAATTTTTCTGCTATTTCTTATTTTAATCTATTTTTTATTTTAATCTATTTCTTATTTTAATCTATTTTTTTAAACTTTTAGGCTTGTTCTCTTTTTAAGATCATTTCACAAATTTTAACGAAATCTTCTTCGTTGTTTTTTGCTGTTTGTCTAATGTTTTCAGAAATGTCATAAAATATTTTGTTGACTATTGACTGAGTCATCTTATCTATGACTTTTATATCCTTTGCATCTACACTATTTAGTTTAACTATACCTTTTTGACTCTCACGTTGTCTTATCTCTTCCATAGACTCTCTTAAACTACCGAGCATTGAATTTATTTCAATTAAATTGAAGGATTCTTTAAGCAAATCAAACTCACTTTCAATTATCTTTTCTGCTTCTATGACTTCCCTTTCACGAAGCTTTTTATTTTTTTCTGCAATTCCCCTTAAGTCATCGATGTTAAACAAGTCAATGCCTATTTCCTTCACATCATCTTCAATGTCTCTTGGATTTGCAATGTCAATAAAAATCATCTTATCAGGTATTTCTTCATCAAATACTCTTAATAACCTTTCTTTATTTATAATTGGGTGTGGTGCACCAGTGGAACTGATTACAAGGTCTGCATTAAGCAGTTTTTCTTCAAGATTATCAAAGAGAATTGCCTCTCCATCAAGTTCCTCTGCAAGTTTAATTGCTTTGTAATAAGTTCTGTTTGCAACAAAAATAGCTTTCAAGTTCTTTTCAGCTAATGCCTTAGCAACAAGGGTTCCCATCTTTCCTGCACCAATTACAAGAACATGCTTGTCTTGCAAGTCTCCGAGATGCTCTTCTGCAAGGTCAACTGCTGCAGAACCAATGGAAATTGATCCTTGATTGATTTTAGTCTTGTTTCTTACAACTTGACCAACATGAATTGCCTTTGTGAAAACTGCATCTAATTTCTTTCCACAATGGCCTTCCCTTTCACTTTTCCTTTTCGCATCCTTTACTTGGCCTAAGATTTGGTCTTCACCAATAATCATGGATTCAAGACCTGAAGTCATTCTGAATAAATGCAATACCGCTTCATCGCTATATTGTATTATGACATATTTGTTTTCACAGTCTAAGTCAAGTTCATTGTAATCGTCAGTGTAAAGGAAATACTCATATCTATTGCATGTATTGATTTCAATATATTCTTTAACATCAATCTGTTCTTTTAAGGTTGAAAACAATTCTTTTAAATCTTTTGATACCTTTTCCATAGTTTCTATGTCTGCAAGGGTATGGTCTACACGTATATTGATAATCAATTTTGAGTCTCCTTTATTTTATGATTAAATAATTTCTCTATTCTTTTGATAAGTTAGAATTTATGAAATTTTCTACAAGTTCTTTGGCGTCATCTAATTTATTTTCCTTTAGGCATTGCTTTATTTCTTCATCTTTTAGAATATTCTCAAGATATTCCCTTCTTAATCTTTGACTCTCTGTTTTCTCCTTCAGTATTTTTCTAGCATGATCTTGAATCTTTATTTCGAGAATATCCTCTTCTGTAATGATTGATTGTATTTTCTTTCTAAGTTCTCTTGCCATTAAAGGACTTTGCCCATTTGTGTAAATGGATATCTCTATATCGTCAATCAAGAAACTTGTAGGGGCTATAATATTTCCTTTTTCAGGCTTGTCAGCCCTGTTAATTAATTTTCCTTGACTGATGGATGCGATGTATTCACATAGCTTTTCATCGCCGCTTGCAGTAATCACTATGTCACTCCATTTAACCATTTCATCAAGGTCTTTTAAAGGTGTTAAAATAGCTCCTTTTTTTGTTAATTCCTCATCAATTGAATTTCCTGCCAATATTACATTGGCACCTTTATCTAAAAAGCGATGTGCTCTTCTTGTAGCTACCTCTCCAGTGCCTAAAATAAAGACATTCTTGTTTTCCACTTCAAAGAAAAGAGAAGTTTTTCCCATAGTATCACATCATTTATTTTAGTTCAATTGATTTCCCCATCTGGTTTTCATATCTAATTTTTAGATGGTTATGATAGATTAAAAATTTATTTTTCTTCCAATTGTTTAAGTTTTAATAATTTAACAGCCATTCTTAAGTCATTGTTACAGTCTGCAAGCACTTTTTCAGCTTCGGCTTCACTGATTTCAAAGGTTTGTGATAGGGCAAACACAGCTTCATTTGATGTAGGTGGTGTTCCTGCAGCTAAAATCACTTCAGACAATTCCTTTTTCAAGTCCATGTACTCTTCTTCACTCATGCCTATTTGGTGTAAGGTCATGTCTCTTAAAGGACAAGGTTTTGAAGTTTTACAACACCATACAAGTGATCCGAAACAGGTTGCTGGACCTTCGCCTAATCTAGTTTCTCTTGCAAATTTTTGTTTTATGTCTAAGAATTCTTGAGGAGTTAGTCCAACTTCTTTTAAAGCTCCCATAATAGGGCAAGGTTTTACAGGAGGACAACAGAATGCGAGTCCTCTTACATCTCCTCCTCTACAAATATGTGACGGTGAATTTTCCCATACCATAATTTTTCCTCAAATTTTTATAAAATAAAATTTAATGAATATTAATAGTTTTAATTTAATTAATATTATAACATTATAAACTTTGTTTGTTTATATTAATATAAGTTTTTAATTATAAATTGAAAATCTTTAAAAATAGTAGTATAATCTATGCCAATAAATTTTTAAAGTGTTATCTATAGAAAAATAGTAAAATTAAAAATAATAATAATGAAAAAATAAAAAAGAAAGAAAAAGAGTTAGTGATCTTTGATCATGTCGGCTTTTTCTTCACCAGTTAACTCTGCAACAATTTCTTCTGGAGTTCCAGTACTGAGGAGTTTTCCTCCTCTCATTAAGCTTGCCTTGTCACAAACATCCAATACGAAATCCATATCGTGAGAAATGATTACAAAGGTTTGGTCCAATTCATCTCTTGCTTTCAAGATGGAATTGGTTACGATGATTCTTGTAACTGGATCCATAGTACCTGTTGGTTCATCCAATACGACAATGTTAGGCTCTTTGATAAGAACTTGTGCAAGAGCTACTCTGTGTCTTTCCCCTCCACTTAACTCATCTTGCCATTTGGATAATATGCTCATGGATTTTTCCTTTTCAAATCCTACAGTTTCAAGGATATGTGCTGCCTTGATTTTTGCAAATTCTGCAGGCAAGTTCAAACTGATAGCATCAGTTAGGTTTCCTAAAATATCTCTGTGAGGGTATAATGAGTATTCTTGGTGTAATAAACCTAAGTATGGAGTTACACGGCCTCTGTTTAATGGGCCTGGCTTTTTCATGTCAATCCAGTCATCACCTAACTTGATTTCAAGTTCTCCAGCACTTGGTTCAGTCAAACCAATCATCATTCTGGTTAAGGTTGTTTTTCCGGATCCACTAAGTCCAACAATACCATAAATTTCTCCTTGGTTAATTGTTAAGCTTACACCGTCTACAGCTTTAACAACCCCTCTTTCAATGGAATAATAATGCTGTTTAATGTCTTTCACTCTAATTATCTCTTCGGTGTGCTCAACCTTTTCCACTTGTTCAGCTTGAGGAACGGTTTCAAGGAATTTTGGAACTATGACATCTGGGTGACCATGCTCAATGATTTCTCCTTTGTCTAACCATATAGCATCGTCTGCTAATTGGTTCATAACTTCTGGCCAGTGGGAAGTGATTACCATACTGATTCCTTCATTTTTAACACCTTCAATCAAGGTTTGGTGAAGTTTTTCAGCAGTTTGTGGGTCTAAGGTACCTGTTGGTTCGTCAGCTAAAAGCAACATTGGGTTTTTAGCTAATTGTCTTGCAAGTACAACCCTTTGTTTTTCTCCTCCACTTAAGTCACGAGCAATGTGAGTTACCCTGTGACTCATTTGGACCATTTCCAATAAGTCAATAGCATTGTAGATATTCTCTTCTTCGTATCTGCCTTCGTCACCCATTGCATTCAATACGTTTTCAATTACGCTTTGTTCGTCGTACAATGCAAAGTTCCTTTGAAGCATGATAGAAATTCTTCTTCTGATTGCAGCTTTTTCCAATCTGTCAGCATTCCAGAAATCAATTTCCTTAGCTTTCAATTCAGCTCCACATTCTGGACATTTTTCACCAGCTTTTGAAGCAGGTTCAACATGCAAGCATTTTTTGTTTTCACAGATTGCTAAGTTAAAGAGCACTTGCCCACTGTCTGGAGCATATTCTTTAGTACCTCTTAGCATGTTGATTAAAACAGATTTTCCACTACCACTTCTACCGAGAATACCTAAGGTAGAACCTTCTTCTATTGTTAAGTTAATATCTTTAAGAACTGGTTCCCCATTAAATGACTTATTAATATTTTTTAAAGTTATGAAAGACATAAGCCCACCTTGATAATTAGTTGTAAATATAATTTTATTTTAATTTCATTTTTTTAAATTATTATAGAAATTTAATATAGATTATGTTTTATTAAATTATATGTATATTATTTATAAACGATATTATTAATATAAATTTTGATATTTTTTGATGTTTTTAATACTTTTATCTTATTTTCTTATTTATGATTTGAACCACATAATGGTGTTCCGCATTCTGGACATTTTACATTTCTGCATGGGAATCCTCTGATTTTTGGTGCTATGTGGCCACAGTTTGGACATTCACATGCTTTGGACGGTCCTCTTCCACTTCCAGATCCTCCAAATGACCTCCTCTCATTCAAAGGATATTTTGAAGCTTCAGGTACATTGAACATTTGTGGAGTTAGAGATTCTGAGTTATCGTTCAAATCATTTTTGATTATTTCAATGTTTTGAGACTTGCAGTCTGGACAGTTTGTGTATTCCTTTTTTGGATTGTTCCATTGAAATCCACAGTCCTTGCAGATGTATATCTTTTCTTCTGCTTGAAAGTTTTCATTGTTTATTTCAATTTTTTTGCCTTCAATTAAGGACATGGCTGTTTTTTTTCTTGCAGAGTTAATGATTCTGTGGAAGGTTGGTTGTGATATTCCCATCAATTCTGCAGCCTCTTTTTGCTTTATATTGTGATAATCACCTAATCTGATTGCTTCAAATTCATCAAGATTCATTTTGATTGTCTCTTGATCATCTTCCAAGATGTCTCCATGCTTTAGGCAAGTGAAATCAGGTTTTTTCACAATTCTCCTTTCTATCTTTGGCCTAACCATTTATTCTCTCCTTAATATTTTACTAATGGATTTATATTTTAATGAACCCTAAAACAAATTCATTATGAATATATATTTATTATGAATATATATTCATAACATTTAATATATATTTTGTCTTTTGAAAATGTGTAAAATCGTTTATAGCAAAATTTTTTTAACTAAAAATACAAATTTTAAATAAACGATTTTTATGAGAAATAGAATAAATCAATTTTGTCAAACATTTTTGAGGTATTGAAATGGGTGAACTATCTAAACTGCCAAATATTGGTAAAGTACTTGAAAAACAATTAAATGATGTTGGAATTAACACTATAGATGACTTGATTAATCTTGGCAGTAAAGAGACATGGTTAAAAATTAAGGAAATAGATGATAGTGCATGTTTAAATAGATTGATGGCATTGGAAGGCGCTATACAAAATATTCGTTGGCACAATTTGTCAGAAGAGGATAAAGATAATTTAAGGGATTTTTATAATTCCCAAAAGTAAAAAGAGATTAAAAGAGATTAAAAGAGATTAAAAGAGATTAAAAGTGATAAAAAAATTAAAAAATTAAAAAGAAAAAATAATTTAAATAAGAATAATAAAAGATTAATTAAGTATTTAAAAAACAAAAATTGGCATAAGAGGTATTTTATGAATAATTTTGTTAAAAAGTGGACTGAATCTAGCTTAATATTAAAGATAATCATTGGTTTAATCATCGGTATTATTTTAGGACTTACCATTCCCCAATATGATATGATTAGCCTTCCAGGAGAATTATTTGTAGATGCTTTAAAAGCTATTGCTCCAATTCTTGTTTTTCTATTGGTCAGTTCTGCCTTTTCAAAAACTGATGGCGGAATTGCAAACAAATTTAAAAAAATTATCTGCTTATTCTTAGTTTCCACTTTCATAGCTGCATTGGTTGCAGTTATTGGAAGTTTTCTGTTTCCAGTTAGTATGACACTTACTGAAGCAAGTTCCCTCTCTCCTCCTGGAGGATTAGGGGAAATTGTAAGCAATCTCCTGCATAATATTTTTGCAAATCCTTTGCTTTGCCTGTCTCAAGGGGATTATTTGGGAATCTTATTTTGGGCATTTGTTATAGGGATTGCCTTAAGGAAAGTTGCTAGTGCAAATACTAAGCAAATGCTTATCGATTTTTCAGATGCATTAACTATTGTTGTAGTTGGAATTATACAATTTGCACCTATTGGTATCATGTCTCTTGTATTCACTGCAGTTTCACAAAACGGTTTAAGCATATTTCTTGAATACGGAGAGCTAATATTACTGCTTGTTGGTTGCATGATTTTTACAGCTTTGATTGTATATCCTCTCATTGTAGCAATTATCTTAAGGCGTAACCCTTATCCTCTTCTTTACATTTGCTTAAAGGAAAGTTCCATTACTGCATTCTTTACAAGAAGTTCAGCAGCAAACATTCCAGTAAACATGATCCTTTGCGAAAAGCTTGGTCTTGATGAGGATCTCTATTCAATCAGCATTCCTTTAGGGTCTACATTGAATACTGGAGGTGCAGCGATTACCATTACAATAATGACTTTGGCCGTGTGTAATACATTAGGAATAGGTGTGGATATACCTACCACTATTCTATTATGCATTGTTTCTACATTTGGTGCATTTGGGGCTTCAGGTGTTGTTGGAGGTTCCCTATTGCTTATTCCGATGGCTTGTTCATTATTTGGAATTCCTTCAGACATTTCTCTTCAAGCCATTTCAGTAGGTTTTATCATTGGTGTAATTCAAGATTCCTTTGAAACTGCTCTCAATTCAAGTTCAGATCCTTTATTCACTGCTACAGTTGATTATTATGAGAGAGCAAAAAGAGGAGAGGCTGTTAACTTTTTAGGAGAATTTGCTAAAAAAGAGAATGATGATTAAGTGTGATGACTATATGATTTCATGTATTAAATAATAAAAATAGTTTAAAAAATATGTTATTTCAGAAAAAATAATTAAATTTTAATTTCATTCAAATCAAAATCTAATTTTCCTTTTATAGCTGCTCTAGCTATTGAAATTCCATTTGCTCCTGCATTTAACATCTTTTCTGCTTGTGCAATGGAATTGATTGAGTTGTTTCCAATGATAAAGATATTTGTATTTTCAGATATTTGTCTGATTAAATCGAAATCAGCGTCTCTTACTCCTTTTTTCATGGCATCAATATGCAAATAGTCTACACCGCACTTTTCAGCTAATTTTGCTATTTCAAGGTTGTCAACACCTTCAACATTTGCTCTCATTTTCATTGAAACTTTTGATTTTGATTTTTTGACAACTTCTTTAATGTAATCTTCCAAGTCTGGTCTGAGCAACATGCTTTGTCCACATCCAACTGCAACAAGCTCTTCCTGTCTGCAATGGCAGTTGATTTCAACTATGTCAAGGTTTTTTATTTTGCTGATTTCAATAAGAGGGTCTGGAGTGGTTCCCCTTAAGTTAGCGCTTACAGTCACATCAAAACTATCTTTTATTGTGTTAACTTCATTTTCAATTACACTGTAAATCTCTTCTTTAGGGTAATTGAATTCTTTCCTGCCTCTTGCAATGATTTTTTCACAAGCATCTATTGACTCATTATCTGTATTGTATCCTCCAATAGTGACTGTGTCAAATCCGTAAGGTATGAGTTTCATTGCAAATTCTGCATTTGTTATCCCTGCCATAGGCGCAAGTACTTTTATGTTAACACTTCCTTAAATACTGTTTATTTAAATTTAAGTTTTTATTCTAAAAATAGTTTTACATTCATTTATAAAATTAAAATAAAAATAGATAAAATTGAAAAATAAAAAGAAAAAAGTTTTGATCAAACTTTTTTTAAAAGTTTGGAAATAAAAAGAAAAGTTAAATTAAGTGAAAATATGCTATAATTAAAGTTCTTCAATTACGTGTATCCAATCTTTATTATTTCCTGCACGAATAATTTCAAGTCCGATGTCAGCCATATATGCAGCATCTTCCATGTTGTCTGCTCTTCCGATTCCTGCTTTCAAGCCAATACCAATTTCATCGTAGATTTCCTTAAGGATTTGGGTAATGTCCTCTTCACTTAATCCGTTACAAGGGGACATGAAGTTGTCTCCACCAATGAAGAATAATAATGCTCCTTTTTCTCTGAGTTTAGTCATTAAGTAGTGTTGAGCCTTGTTTACCATAAAGCTTGTATCGAAAGCAGATTCAATATCAGTCAATGTTTCAGTTACACTGTTGATGTCAATATGTGCAGCTTGTACGAAACTGTCTTCTGGGTTTTCAATTAAGTTGTTTATTGCTAAAATTTCTTTTCTTCCAGAAGATTGAGCTCCACCTTCTTTTTGAAGTGCGATGGTTGCTAATCTTTGAGCTTCGTGTGCAGTTTCTGCTGCTCCTACACCCATACTGATGGTAATTGGGTATCTGTTTCTAATAGATCTTTGGATTCTCATGTGGTCTTCTTCGTTAAGACCGTTTGTGACTGCAAGTAAATTATCAAATCTTGTAAAGAACACTAAACCTTTTTTAGCAGCTATTAATCTTTGTACATCTGCAAAAAGTTCTGCTTGTAAAATTTGAAGGTCAGATTCTGTACGTGGTCTTGGAGTTACTGTCCATGGACCATAATTATCGATTTGTATCAAAGTCATTTGTATCATATATTTTCACCTAATAGTAATATATTTAGTTATAACTAAATTAGTATTTAAACTTTAAGCATTTAATTAATTATTTTTTTAAAAATCTTATAGTTTTTAATAATTTTTCATGCTTTTTTATTAATAAATTTTTTAAAAAAATTTTTGATTGAATTTGTTATTCTAAAACAGTTTTTGCAAGATTGATTTTATCATCAATTGTTTTCATGAAAGTGTTGGTTACTATGACATTTGGAACAATCTCTTCAATCTCCTCTTTAAACTCTTCGTCTTGCTTGTCAATCACCAATGTGTTTAGGAATGATTTATAAAGCTCTGCAACACCTTTGGAAGAGGTTTCATAACCAAATGCATTCATGAATTGTCCTGCAGGTCCACTAAATGCGGATTTGCCTACAAATGGTGAAACTGCGATGACTTCTTTTTCTTTCAATGTATCTTCCACACCTTCAAGGGATATGATTGGTCTTATTGAAGTGATTGGATTTGATGGTCCGAATATAACCTTATCTGCCTTTTCAATTGCTTCAATAATCTTAGGGCTAGGTTTCACATCCCCATATTTCACTTCAAGAACTTCACAGTTGCATTGGTATTTGATTAAGAAGTCATGGAACTCAATATCACCATATTCCTTTGTTGCAATGGTTATATCGGATTCATCATCACTCATTGGCAATATGCTTGCCTTAATGCCTAATTTATTTTTTTGAAGTTCCACAATATCAGTCAATGTCCATCCTTCCTCTAAGAGAATGGCTTTTTGAAGTTTGGTTGCTCTGTCTTTGTCACCTAATCTAAGCAATTCTTCAGTTCCCATTTCAATTAGCTGTTCTCTAACTATAAATGTGTCACCTTTGATTCCGTACCAGAATTCTTCATCAATCATATCTGCAAATGTATACATAACAGTATCAATGTCTGCTGCAATGTATCCTCTAGACATGTATAGGTTTTCAACAGTATTTACAATAACTGTAATATCTTCTTCAGGATAGATTTCCTTAATTCCTTGAATTAATTTTGGAGTTCCAGTACCTCCAGAAAGTATGGTAATCATGATATCACTTCTTAAATATAATAAAATTGAATAATATTGATTTTAAAATAATTTGCTTTATAAATATAATGCTTAATAAGCAAAGGATCATTGGTTTTATAACTTTAAAATTCTTCTTTTAATGAAGCTCCACATTTGGGACATGGAGTCTTTTCAGAAATTACTAAAGACATTTCATTTTCACAGTTTGGACATTGGTTATTCTCAAGAATCTTTCGTCTGTCTCTATACAATGTCTTTTTGAAATCAAAAAACAGTATCTTATATTCAGAAGCATTTTTGGAAATCTCTTTATTCAGTATCTTTTCGATTTCTTCCAGATTAAAGAGTTCATTGGCTTCGGGAACATAAGTCCTGATTAATTCATTGCAGTGAGGACAGTAGTTTTCATATAAAAAGCCTGAAATTAATGCTTTGGTCATTTTGTCTGAATTTTCCTTATTC
Organism: Methanobrevibacter sp.; assembly: GCF_017432245.1. Taxonomy (GTDB): domain Archaea; phylum Methanobacteriota; class Methanobacteria; order Methanobacteriales; family Methanobacteriaceae; genus Methanobrevibacter. Next base: position 2,502 of record NZ_JAFRJO010000028.1, on the reverse strand, counting down.
AAACTTTCCTCAATAAGTTCCAGATCTTCTGAATTTGAATTTAAGATGGATTCCAAATCCTCAAGTTTGGAATTCAAGTAGAATATCAAATTCTTGTCTGTAAATGCAAAATCGCAATTAGTGCATTTAAATTTAATTTCAGCCATTTTATCGCTCTTTGGTTGTTCCTTTTGATAATTAATTTTTAATGGTTTACCTATTTATTTATTAATTTATTTTCTGAATACATCAAACTCTTTAGGCCTAAGCAATGGTTTGATTCCAGTTTCAATGTCTCTAAGATGGTCAAATGCAGTAAATCCTCTAATCAATACGATAGGAATTCCCTCATTTGCTTGACCCATCAATAATGATGCCGCTGCTGCAAGTTCATCTGCGGTAGCAACTTCGGTTGTTTCAAGAGCTCTGCCGAATAGGTCCTCTTCACCGATTCTTACCCAAAGTGGATTAATTCCAGAGCAACCAATAGCGGTTCCAATTGCACCTACTCTAAATGCTCTTCCTTGAGTATCTGTAATTATTACTGCAATTTCCTTATCAGTTTTTTCTTCTAGATATTCTCTTATTTCCTTAGCGGATTGGTCAGGATTCTTAGGCATTGGAGTTGCCAATCCTTCTTCCACATTGGATTCATCAATTCCTGAGTTTGCACAAACGAATCCATGTTTAGTCTCAGTTACAATGAAATTAGGTCCTACTGCAACAATTTCATTTGATTCCTGTAAAATCGCTTCAACAAGTTTTGGATCTTTTTTGCATTGTTCTGCGATTTTAATTGTTTCTTCGCTTGGCTCAAGTTCATCAATTTTAATGTAGTTGCCTTCAGCCTTTGAAATCAATGTTTCAGCAATAAGCAAAATATCTCCATCTTCAAGAACAATATTTTCCTTTTCCAAATCATCTTCAATAATCTTAGCTATATCGTCTCCTTTTTTAACTAAAGGAATTTCTTTTAATCCATATAATTTTAAAGTCATATTTAAATGTTATATTAATAAAATATAAAAAACTATTGTTATTCACTATAAATTTGTATTGTTGTAAATTTATTTTTAAAATTAACGATTATGCTTTATTTTTTTTAAAAATTAACAATATGCTTTTATATTAAAAATAATAAATCTATTATTAGTATGATTAATAATCACTTTTATTATTAATTTATTAGATTATTTAATTATTAATTGAATTCTTTAGAGGATATTATGATTATAGAAGGTCTTATTAATGGATTTGACATGATTATGGAGATGCTCCAAAGTGGGGGAGTTATCACTTATATAATTCTTTTGCTTGGTATCTATGGTCTGTTAATATCTATAAGGAAGATATTTTACCTTAGAAAAATAAGTAAAATTGATGCTACAGAGATTATGGGGACAATTACCTCATCCATGGAACAAGGTGGAGCTATTGAAGCTTTAAAGAATATCAGTCACTATAAGAACCCTGTTTCAAGAATCATGTCTGAAGCATTGAAAATCGGTTATAAAAACAAAATTGAAGTAGAAGAAAGTATGGAGCAAATCTTCATTGTTGAACTCTCAAAGATGACCAATGGAATTAGCGCATTAAAAACCATCATTGAACTTGCTCCTTTCTTAGGATTGATTGGTACTGTATTGGGTATTTGGATGACATTTAAGAATTTAGGTGTAAATCCTGATGCTGCAGCTATGGCTGAAGGTATTTATATTGCTCTTATCACTACTATTGCAGGGTTAACTGTAGCTATTGTTCTTATGCCATTATACACTTATATCAAAGGTTTAATTGATGCTGAGATGGATAAGATTGAATTAGCTACTAAAATGACCAATTGGAGTTATGCAGTAATTAAAATCAGAGTTTATGAAAAATTGCCTTGTGTAATTGAAGCGCTTCAGGAAGCAGAAGGTATTGTTAGCGTAAAGGAAATCTCTGATCCTTATTCAAATATTCAAATCTCATTTAAGCCAAGTATGCTTGAAAAGAGTATAAGTAACATCATATTGGAAAAATGTGATGTCAAATCTGAAATTACTGAAAGTAAATTAAGACAATAATCAAGGGGCTGTTAAGTTGGCAATTGACATTAAGCGTCATAAGGAAAAGATGAATCGGGATGAACCTGAGATTAAGCTAGTTCCTTTTATTGACATTTTATTTACTTTACTAATCTTTTTAGTGGTGACCAGTACTTTCGGTGCGGCATCTGTAACTGGTGATGACACTGGCACAGGCACTGGAAAACCAAATATGACTGACACTACTGGAGATGCAGAGTATTATTTGCTGCCAGTTGCAGGACTGCAGAAAGTTGTTGTAAATGGTGTAGATATGTCTTCTGAGATAAGAGGAAATGCTGTCGGTGTTCATGCAAGAGTGCTTGACCAAGGTGATGTTCAGATTAAAACGAGTGAGCATGCAATATATATTCAAGCGCCTTCTGGAATGACTCCTCAAGAGGCAGTTCATCGTCCAGAATGATTTTAAATTTTATTATTATTAATAATTTTTATT
>NZ_JAFRJO010000027.1 GCF_017432245.1 Methanobrevibacter sp. | reverse complement strand
CGGGATTTTTATTATTATTGACTCTTTTAATCATATGTGTTATTTTGAAATTTGATTTTTTTGAATTTCAATTATCCCAATATGATATGTATAAACATTTATATATAATAATAAATATACTATTTTATGAGTATTACTTATACTCACATAGTTTGCCCTGGTGGTGTAGGGCCTATCATGTGGGCCTGTCGAGCCCGCGACTCGGGTTCAAATCCCGGGCAGGGCGCTTAACTATATGTTAAGTAAGATAGCCACATTGTATTTCAGTTGTTTAATCAGGGCCCGTAGCTCAGTCTGGCAGAGCGCTTGGCTTTTAACCAAGCGGCCGCGGGTTCAATTCCCGTCGGGCCCGCTCTGATTTTTTTTATTATTAACTTTACTAAATTTAAATTTTAAATAATATTTTTCAAGATTTTTTAGTTTTTATGTCTTATTTAAATCATATTTAAATTTATATTGTATTTGAACTTAGAAATTATTCTACTGGAATTGTGGATTTATTAAAAATGAAAGGGGTTAATGTTTTTATCATTCATAAATTTTCTATAAATTGATTTTATCTATTTTTTATTTTTCCAAAATTGTGAATTTATTCTATTCATGATTGATAATTCAATTTCAATTTTGATTTTTAATGAAATCTGTTCTGTGATGATGAAGAAGTAAGGTATTATAAAAATTCTTATGGAAATATTAAATTTTATTAAAGTTTAAACTGTACTCATTATTTAAAATTTGATTTAGAAAGTTATCAAATTGCAATTTATTTAAATAGTTTTATCGGAGGAATATTTTGGCATTTAATATATTAAACCACAGTGCTGTTCCAAAGCACGAAATCTTGTCTCAGGATGAAATTGATGAAATTTTTGAGAATGTTGATTATAAGATTAGTGACCTTCCTAAAATTACAGTAAATGATCCAGTTTCAATAGCTATTGGTGCTAAAGAGGGTCAAGTTTTGAAAATAACACGTAAAAGTGAAACAGCAGGCATATTTGTTACATATAGGCTTGTTAGCGGAGAAAATAATCAAAAATGATTTTATAAATTTAAAATTTTTAAAGGAAAATACTTCTTTTGAGAGTTTTAAATGTTATTTTAAATGGAATTAATTTTTTTATGAAAAGACCTAATTATTTTGGAGATATTAAATGGAAAATAAGACATGGGGTTTAGTAGATTCATTTTTTGATAAATACGATATTGTAGACCATCATATCAAATCTTATAATGATTTCGTTGATCATCGTATTCAAAATATCATTGATATTACTGAACCTATTACTATTACACATGGTGAAGGGGAAGATGAAGAGAGTTATACTCTCAAAACTGGTAAAATCCGTATAGAAAAACCTTTTACAAAGGAAGCAGACGGTTCTAGAAGTGAAATTTTCCCTACTGAAGCAAGACTTAGAAACTTAAATTATTCTGCCCATATGTTTTTGGAAATGGCTTTAAAAGACAATCATAGTGATGAAGAGCCAGAATTAGAAGAGGTTTATATTGGTGAATTGCCTCTTATGCTTAAATCAAGCAAATGTCATTTGCATGGGCTAAGTGATGAAAAATTAATGGAAAGAGGAGAAGACCCTAAAGACCCTGGAGGTTATTTCATTGTCAACGGTTCTGAAAGAGCTGTTGTTACTATGGAAGAGATTGCTCCAAATAAAATCATCTTAGAAAGAATTGATGAAATTGAAGATAGGCATGCAAAAGCTATCGTCACTTCAATTAAAAGTGGTTTTAGAGCAAGAATCACTTTAGAATATAAAAAACCACGTAAGAGTGGGGTCTTTTTAAGAATTTCTTTCCCATATGTTCCAGGTGAAATTCCATTAGTGATATTGCTCAGAGCATTAGGATTATCAACAGACCAAGAAATTACTACAACTATTTCTGAAGATAAAGACTTCCAAATGTATATTTCTGACGATATTCAAGTTTCTAATAAAAAAGACTTAAAACTTTTCGAGCATGATGAAGACCGTCTTGAATGGTCTATGACCTGTGAAGAAAGAGAAAATCTCTATGAGATGATGGAAGATGATTCCAGTCTCAAGAAAGTTGATTGCATTCAAGAGATTTTAGAAAAAAGGGAAGAGTTTTTAGAAACTGCTACTAAAGAGCAAAAAGATGAATTCTCTCAAAAACTCACTGAAGGAAGAAATGAGTACTTGAGAATGGCTGCTATTAAATATATTGGAAATAGAGTGGCTAAAGGAATGCCTGAAAGTTATAGAATTGATCGTGCTCAAGATGTAATTGACAGATACTTATTACCTCATATGGGTATCAAATCTGATAAAAGAGAAGAAAAAGCTATTTATTTAGCTGAAATGACTGAAATGTTGCTTCAAGTGATTGAAGGCCAAAGAGAACCTCACGATAAGGACCATTACACCAATAAGAGATTAAGAGTTTCCGGTGACTTAATGGAAGACTTATTCAGAGTAGCTTTCTCAAGCTTAACAAGAGATATGAGTTATCAACTAGAAAGAAGCTTATCTAGAGGTAAAGAGCTTTCCATTAAACAAGCTGTTCGTTCAGATGTTTTAACTGAAAACATTAAACACGCAATTGCTACAGGTAATTGGGTAGGTGGAAGAGCTGGTGTCAGTCAGCTTTTAGATAGAGTTAGTTATATGGCAACACTTTCTCACTTAAGAAGGGTTGTTTCTCCACTTACTAGAAGCCAACCTCACTTTGAAGCTAGGGATTTGCACCCAACCCAATTTGGTAAAATATGTCCAAACGAAACTCCTGAAGGACCTAACTGTGGTTTAGTAAAGAACTTGGCTCTAATGTGTAAGATATCTGAAGGTTTTGATCCTGAAGAAGTAGTTAATGTCATTAGAGACATGGATATTGATGAAAATGCAGGAGAAAATAAGATTTACATTAATGGTAAACTTACTGGATATTGTGATAATCCTGTAGAATTTACTAATGAAATGCGTGCTAAAAGAAGAAATGGTGAAATAAACAATGAAATGAATATCACATATTATGATGAAAATAATGAGATTTACATTTTCACTGATCCTGGTAGAGCAAGAAGACCTTTAATTCTTGTTGAAGATGGAGTTTCTAAACTTACAGATTATCATATGGAAGCTATTTCAAAACATGAATTGAAATGGGATGACTTATTTAAAGAAGGAATCTTAGAATATTTAGACGCTGAAGAAGAAGAAAACTCTTATATCGCTATGAGTTCTGATGCTTTCAGTGGTGAATATGCTGATCAATACACTCATTTAGAGATTGACCCTTCCACTATGTTAGGTATCTGTGCAGGTATTATTCCATTTTCAGATCACAACTCTTCTCCAAGGAACACTATGGAAGCAGGTATGACAAAGCAAGCATTAGGTTTATACATATCCAATTATGCATTACGTACTGATACTCGTGCACATTTATTGCACCATCCTCAAACTCCTATAGTAAAAACAAGGATCATCGATGCTATCAACTATGATTCCCGCCCATCCGGTCAAAATTTAGTTGTAGCACTTATGTCTTATGAAGGATATAACATGGAAGACGCAATGATTCTTAATAAGTCTTCTCTTGAAAGGGGTATGGGAAGATCTTCATTCTTCAGATCTTATGAAGCTTCAGAAAGAAGATACCCTGGTGGACAAGAAGATAAATTCGAACGTCCTGAAAAAGGTGTAAAAGGTTATCGTTCAGAAGAGGCTTATAAGTACTTGGATGATGATGGAATTGTAAATCCAGAATCTTATGTTGAATCTGGTGATGTTTTAATTGGTAAAACTTCCCCTCCTAGATTCTTAGGAGAAATCGATGAATTCGGTACTGTTGCTGAGAAAAGAAGAGAAACTTCTGTTACTGTCAGACACGGTGAAAAAGGTATTGTTGATGCAGTGCTTTTAACTGAAACTGTAGAAGGAAGCAAATTAACTAAAATAAGAGTAAGAGACACAAGACAACCTGAATTTGGTGATAAATTTGCATCAAGGCACGGTCAGAAAGGGGTTGTAGGTCTTATCTTATCTCAAGATGACATTCCATTCACAGAAGATGGTATTGTACCTGATATTATTGTAAACCCACACGCTATTCCATCAAGGATGTCTGTTGGACAAGTATTGGAAATGGTCGCTGGTAAAGCAGGATGTATGGAAGGACATCGTATGGATGGTACTCCATTTAATGATAATGCAGAAGATGAAATCAAAGAGGCGCTTATGAAAAACGGTTTTGAATCTGCAGGATGTGAATCATTATACAATGGTGTAACTGGTGAACGTATCGAAGCTGAAATCTTTGTAGGTGTTGCATATTATCAAAAATTACACCACATGACAACAGATAAAGTTTATGCACGTTCAACTGGTCCAGTACAAGTGCTTACACGTCAACCAACAGAAGGTAGAGCACGTGAAGGTGGTTTAAGATTCGGAGAAATGGAAAGAGACTGTCTTATTGCACACGGTGCAGCTCTAGCATTAAAAGAAAGGCTTTTAGATGAATCTGATAAGTATGAAGCAATTGTATGTAATGAATGTGGAATGCTAGCAGTATATGATAAGAACAAACGAAAAGTATATTGTCCAATTTGTGGAGATTCCGAAACATATCCTGTTGAAATTTCATATGCATTCAAATTATTATTAGATGAACTTAAAAGTTTATGTATTTTCCCTAAATTAATTCTTGGGGACAAAGCTTAAGAAATAAGGTGTTGAAATAAAAATAAATTTTTTAAGGAGCCAATATTTTGAAAGGAATTATTAAAAAAATTGATAAAATTAATTTTGGATTAATGTCACCAGAACAGATTAGGGAAATGTCTGTTGTTAAAATAGAAAGGCCTGATACCTATGATGAGGATGGTTATCCTATTGAATCCGGTTTAATGGACTCTCGTTTAGGTGTTATTGACCCAAGTTTAAAATGTAGAACTTGCGGTGAAAAAGGTGGGGAATGTCAAGGACACTTTGGTATGATCGAACTCGCAAGACCTGTAATTCATGTTGGTTTTGGTGATGATATCCATAAGATTTTACGTTCAACTTGTTCCGAATGTGGACGTGTACTTTTAGAGGAAAATGAAATTGCTGATTATACTGAAAAAATGCAAGAACTTCAAAAACAAGGGGAAAGCATTGAAGACACTGTAAAAGAAGTTTATAAAGAATGTAAGGATAGGAAAACCAGTGGAAAGTATAAATGTCCTCATTGTGGTGCTGAACAGGAAGACATTAAAATTGTTAAACCTATTGAAATCTATGAAGTTCGCAAAGAGTATGATGAAGAAGGAAATCAAATCTTTGAAAATAATGGAAGTCCTAGAACTTTTGATTATGAATTGACTGCATCTGAAGTGCGTGAAAAGCTTCAACGCATTCCTGATGAAGATGCTTATGTTTTAGGTGTTAATCCAGAAGTTGCTCGTCCTGAATGGATGGTGTTAACTGTATTGCCAGTTCCACCAGTAACTGTAAGACCTTCCATTACTCTTGATACCGGTGAAAGGTCTGAAGATGACTTAACCCACAAATTAGTTGATATTTTAAGAATTAATCAAAGATTGATTGAAAATATGGATGCGGGTGCTCCACAACTTATTGTAGAGGATCTTTGGAAGTTACTTCAGTACCATGTAACCACTTACTTTGATAATGAGGCAAGTGGTGTTCCTCCTGCAAGACACAGAAGTGGAAGACCATTAAAGACTTTAGCTCAAAGATTAAAAGGTAAGGAAGGAAGATTCAGAAGTAACCTATCCGGTAAACGTGTAAACTTTTCTGCACGTACAGTAATTTCACCTGATCCTAACATCAGTATTAATGAAGTCGGTGTTCCAGACATGATTGCAAAAGAGGTGACTGTACCTACTTATGTCAATGAATGGAACATAGATGAATTGAAAGAGGCTATTTTAAATGGTCCAAATGTTCATCCTGGTGCAAATTATGTTAAAAAATCCAAACTCAAATTCAGTAAAATGAAAGTTTTGGATAATAATAAAGAGCTTGTGGCTGAAGGGCTTGAATATGGTGATATCGTAATGAGACACCTTAAAGATGGAGACATTGTATTATTCAACCGTCAACCATCATTACACAGAATGAGTATGATGGCTCACGAAGTAAGAGTGCTTCCTTATAAAACTTTCAGACTAAATCTTTGTGTATGCCCTCCTTACAATGCAGACTTTGATGGAGACGAAATGAATATGCACGTTTTCCAAACTGATGAGTCTCGTGCTGAAGCAAAATCATTAATGAGAGTTCAAGAACATATCTTATCTCCAAGGTTCGGTGGGCCAATTATTGGTGCTATTCACGACCACATTAGTGGAGCTTATCTTTTAACCCGTGATGGATTCACTGTTCCGGAAGATGATGCATTCCAAATGATTAGAAAATCTCATTTATTAAACAATCCTTATGTTGATAAAAAAGATTTAAAACGTAAAGGACGTGATTGGACTGGTAAAGAATTATTCAGTTTATTGTTACCTAATGATTTGAATATGCATTATAAGGCTGAAATCTGTAGAAAATGTGATGTATGTACTCGTGAGAATTGTGAAAATGATGCATATGTTGTTATTAAAAACGGTCAATTGATATATGGTGCTATAGATGAGGCAGCATATGGTTCTTTCTCAGGTAAAATCTTAGATACAATTGTAAAAGAATATGGTCCTTCTCGTGCAAAAGAATTCTTAGACCGTTCTACTGACCTTGCTATCTGTGGTATTATGAAAACTGGAATTACCACTAGTACTAATGATGAAGAAATTCCTGAAGAGGCTAGTGAGAGAATCAGTGACCATTTAGATAATGCAGAAGCAAAAGTAGATGAGCTTATTGATGTTTATAATGCAGGTTTCCTTGATCCATTGCCTGGTAGAAGTGTTGAAGAAACTTTAGAGATGCGTATTGTACAAATTCTTGGGGAAGCTAGGGATAAAGCTGGTGAAATTGCAGAAAGTTATCTCACTATGGGTAAACAATCCCCTGAGGATTCTTATGATCAAGTGATGGCTGTTGAAAATCACTCTGTGGTTATGGCTCGTACTGGTGCAAGGGCATCTATGTTGAACCTTGCTCAGATTACTGCTTGTGTAGGACAGCAATCTGTTCGTGGTGGACGTATTACAAGAGGTTATCTAAATAGGCCATTGCCTCACTTCAGAAAGCATGAGTTAGGGGCTAGAGCAAAAGGATTTGTTCATTCAAGTTATAAAGAAGGATTGGATCCTGTAGAATTCTTCTTCCACGCTATGGGTGGAAGAGAAGGTCTTGTAGATACTGCGATTCGTACAGCACAATCCGGTTACATGCAAAGAAGACTTGTAAATGCACTTGAAGATTTAAATGTAAGGCCTGATGGATTAGTTGCTGATAATAAGAACCAAGTTATTCAAAGAGTATTTGGTGAAGAAGGTATTGACCCTGCAAAAAGTGATTTTGGTAAAGTAGCTAATTTGGACAAACTTATTTCTGAAATGAGAGTAAAAGGGGAATAATTTGGAGGTATTTTTATGGCTAAAAATGATAAAAAGGCAAAGTTAGATGCTGATGAAATTGCTGAGAATAATCCTAAAGAAATTGTTGAAAAGAAAGCTGAGGGAATTGATGAAAGTACTTCCGAGGAAAATAATGGGCAATTCGATATTAAAAAATTAGTTGATGAGAATGAAATTTTAATTTCTGATGAGCTCACCTCTGATTTGGATAATTTTGTTTCAGATGATTTGAAGAGTTTTATTCCTAATAATTTGAATAAAATCATTAAAGATAATGCGGATAATTTTATCATAAGCAAATTAGAGGCTTATATCAACAGTTCTTTTGATAAAATCATTGTAAATTATTCAGAAAAAATTGAATCCTCTGAGGAGATTTTTTTCAATTATGTAGATTTTATTAAGTTTTTAACTGATTCCAATTTCATTAAGTATGATGCAAGCCAATTAATGTTATCTGTCGCGGATTCAAATTCAATAGATTTTGATGGTTTTGTTTCAAAGTATTTGGATGATTCAAATTCAATAGATTTTGATGGTTTTGTTTCAAAGTATTTGGATTATTTAAATATAGAAAAATATATAGAAGAATCTATTGAAGAATCTATTAAGAAGTATAATGATAAGTATATTGGCGAATCTATTGAAGAGACCTTTAAAGATATTGTTGAGGACTCTATAAAAGATTCCATAACAGACTCATTAAGATTGTCTATTAAAGGTTCTGTTGAGGATCTTATTACAGATTCTATTAAAAAATATTATGAAGTTTCATCTAAGAAATTTAAAAAAGAGTTTACCAACCACTTTAATGATTTGGTTGATAAATTAATTTCTGCTATGAAAACTATTAAAAAGGAATATGAAAGAAGCAAACTTGATTATGATAAAAGTTATCTTGTTGATTTAGCTAAAAACTATTCTAATGGGACATTTAGTCAGGATGTCTTTAAGAAAAGATTAAATTCATTCAATTTAACTGAATCTAAATTATTAAAGAATGATGTTTCCATTCCTGAGAAAGATGTTATTGATATTGCAACTGCTCATTTCAATAAAGAGCTTTCAGATGATGATTTAGATGATTTAATTAAAAAAATCAAGCATGTGAAAGAGTTAAATGATAATGGAATATTCGAAGATGAAAATGATGTCATGTATTTGGCTTATGACTATTTCTGGGGAGAGTTATCCTCCAAGGAAGTAGGTTTCATATTTGATTTGGAAAGTTCTCTTCAAGATAATGAAAAAGAATACCCTGGATCTGACATTAAAAATGTTTATTACAGCAAATATTTGGTAAAATCTATCATGCCACAATTAGAATCTGAAGTTGAGGATATCAATAAGTCAGATGAGGAAAATGAGAAATCTATCAATATTGAATTTGCTTCATTGGTTACTGCACTCTGTGAAGTCTTAAAGGTTCTTGAAGATAATGAGATTTTATTCCCTCCTTCTTACGTGGGAGATTTAGCTTTCCATCATTGGAAATATCGTTATCATGATGAAGAATTAACTGATGAGGAATTAAACACCTTAATTCATAAGGTTGATGGAAAATATGGAAGGTCTTACATTGAAGATGGTGAAGCAGTAGGTACTGTTGCAGCCCAATCTGTAGGGGAACCTGGTACTCAAATGACTATGCGTACTTTCCACTACGCAGGGGTAGCAGAATTAAACGTAACCCTCGGGCTTCCAAGGTTAATTGAAATCGTGGATGCTAGGAAAAAGATTTCCACTCCTACCATGGATATTTTCTTCAATTGGGATAAGGTTGATAAAATTATCAGGAAAGAGAAGAAAGAAATGGAAGAATATAAGGATGTATTGATTGATGATATTGATGTGACTGATGAGGATATTGAAGAATTTGTAAAAACTTTGGCAAATAAGATAGGTAAAAGCACTATAAATGACATTTTGCTTGATTTCAAATTAAACTTTGATGATATGACAGTTGATGCAATCTTTGATGAGAAAAAGATTAAAGAAAAACATCTTGACTATGATAAAATTCAGAATGTATCAATTGAAAAAGCATTCAAAAGCAAATATATCATTGATGAGGAAAACCCTTATAAAATCACTTTCTTGCCTAAAAATTCTGACAAGATCCCTACTATCCGTGAACTTAGACTTTTAGGAGATAAAGTTCGTGATTTACAGATTAGTGGTACAAAAGGCATTGGAAAAGTTATTGTCCGTAAAGAGGAAGAGTGGACTATGCATACTGAAGGTTCCAATCTCAGTGCAATATTTGATGAAGAAGGTATTGATAAAGTAAGATCAACTACTAATGACATTCATGAGATTGAAACTGTACTAGGTATCGAAGCTGCTCGTAATGCTATTGTCCATGAGCTTAACCGTACTTTATCTGACCAAGGTTTAACTGTTGACATTAGACATATTATGTTAGTTGCTGATATGATGACTTCCGAAGGGGTAGTCAAATCCATTGGAAGACATGGTATTAGTGGTGAAAAGCCAAGTGTTCTTGCTCGTGCTGCATTCGAAGAAACAGGTAAACATTTACTTCATGCAAGTATCAGAGGAGAAAATGATGAATTAACTGGTATTATTGAAAACATTATTATTGGTCAGCCAATACCTTTAGGTACTGGATCAGTAAGTGTTACAATGAAATCAGATGCATATAAATAATGTATTTAATAATTACATGCAGTAATTATTAATTAAAAAAAATTTAAAAATTGAAATTTGAATTTAATAAGGCTTTGATTATCAAAATATAATCAGTTTTATTAAATATTTCATTTTTTATTTTATTTATTTCATTTTTTTCATTTTTTTATTTTCATTAGGTTTAAATCTTAAATTTATAAAATGAATTAAGTGAAATTTCATATTCATAGTTATTCTTATTCATTGAATATTGGATGCCATTCATCTCAATTCAATTAATTAGGAATAATTTATTTAAAATATTCTATTAAAATATCAATAAATTATAAATAATAGATATATTATAATTAAATGTAATAGTTTAATTTCATATTTGTTATTTAATTTTATTTTATTTAATAGCACATATTTTATTACTCTATGAAAATTTTATCTTGAGTAAGATATGATTTATTTAATTGGAATTTTTCTTATCTTGAGATAGATGATTTTTTTAAATTAAAATTTAGGAGGCAGATGATGGATATAGAAAGAGGAATAAGAGTTGCAGTAGATACAGGTGATGTTACTCTCGGCTCAGAAAAATCTATTCAATCTTTAAAATTAGGTAAAGGTAGACTTGCAGTTGTTGCAGCTAACAGTCCTAAAGAAATTTTAGAAGATGTGGAATATTATGCAAATCTCTCTGAAATTCCTTTCATTGTATATGAAGGTACAAGTGTAGACTTAGGTTCTGTTTGTGGTAAACCATTTACTGTTGCTACTTTAATCATAAACGATCCAGGAGATTCTACTATCTTAGAAGCAATGGGGTAGATTTTGTGTCTATTAAATTTAATGCAAATGAAATCCGTTTTATAGCTCTCTTTGAGAGTATGACTGGTGCAATGGTTAAAGATTGCATTTTAGATGATGAAAATACCAAAGTTACTTTTGTCGTTAAGAATGGTGACATGGGTTTGGCTATTGGTAAAGGTGGAAGCACTGTAACCAAAGTTAAAAAAGCAGTTGGAAGAGGAGTTGAAATCATTGAATATAATGAAGATCCTGCTCAATTTATAAAAAATATATTATCCCCTGCTGAGTTAAAATCCATTAAAATTGTCGAAAAGAATAACGATGAAAAAATAGCTATTGTCAATACAGATTCTTCTAATAAGAGAATAGCTATTGGTAAAAATGGTATTAACATTGAAAGAGCAAAATTATTAGCAAAAAGACAACATGAAATAAATAATATTATTTTAAAATAATCTTTAAAAATTATTTTTTTAATTATTTTTTTTAGAATAATTCTTTTCTAATATTTTTGTTTTGCATTATTGCTTATGCTAATTACACATAATCTAATAATTTTAGATTATGTTAACTTTTTATTTTTTT
>NZ_JAFRJO010000026.1 GCF_017432245.1 Methanobrevibacter sp. | reverse complement strand
TTTTTTATTTTTTATTTTTTTCTTTCTGATAATTTATTCATCTTCCAATATTTCAAATATTCTTTCCATTGTATCAGCTATTTTAAAGGTATTTTTATCTTTTATAGCCCTTACAACTCCTTCTTCCATCATGAATTCAATCATTTCAAACATTGGGTCGTAATAATCGAACATATTGAACACTATAATCTTCTTATCATGTCTTTTTAGTTTTTTCAATACGATTATTTCAAAAAACTCATCAAGTGTTCCTATTCCTCCTGGAGCTATTATGAATGCGTCTGAATTTTCCAAAAATAAGTTTTTTCTCTCTTCCATGGATTCTGTATAAATGAATTCATCACATTCTCTGCATATTCCTTCAAATTTTTCCATCCATTCAGGTGCTATTCCCAAAACTTTTCCATTATTGTCTATAGCTCCTTTTGAAACAGCCCCCATCACTCCTGTGGAACCTCCACCGAATACAAGTGAATGTCCTCTTTTAGCTATTTCCTCACCTAATCTGTATGATTCATCAATATACTTAGATTTTGTATCAGTGCTTCCAGCACCATAAACGCAAATTCTCATAATATCCCTTATCTTCATTGAATATAATATTATTTATAAATTAATTATAATTTAATTATAATTTAATTAAAAAGTTTTTTATATACTTTATCTATATTAAACTTATCTATTTAAATAAAAAATTACAAATAATTAATTGATTGTTATTGTTTTCCTTTTTGGAATATTTTTAAATTTGGTGAGTATAATGAGAATATTGGTAGTTCAAGAGTCAGACTGGTTAAAGAGAAATCCACATCAGCAACATCATTTGATGGACCGTATGGTGCTCCGTGGACATGAAGTGAAAGTTATCGATTATCCTATTGATTGGCCAAAAGAGGATCCTGATGGATTTATGTTCAAAAGGGAAGTCCATGACAATGTATTCAAGGTAAAACCAGAAGCAAACATTCAGGTAATTAGGCCTTCATTCATTAAAAAACCAGTCTTAAACTACATGTCATTATATTACACTCATAAAAAGGAAATCAAAAGGCAAATAGAGGAATTCAAGCCGGATATCATTATGGGATTAGGTTTGCTCAATGCATATTCCGCTTCAAAGCTTGCCAATAAACATAATATTCCATTTGTATACTACTTGATTGATGTGCTTTATGCACTTATTCCAGAAAAGACATTTCAATCATTTGGAAAGAAAGTTAACATAAAGGCAATAGAACGTTCTGACCTTGTCATCACTATCAATCAAAAGCTTAAAGAACTGGCAATGGATTTAGGTGCTAATCCAAATGAAACCATTTTAATTGATGCTGGAATTGATTTAAATGACTTTGACCCTCAACTTGATGATTCCAATATAAGAAGTATGTATAACATAGATAAAAATGACACAGTTCTCTTTTTTATGGGTTGGATCTATGAATTTGCAGGTATGAAGGAATTGGCTATTGAGCTTGGAAAGAACAAGGAAAAGTATCCGAACATGAAGATTCTCATAGTTGGTGATGGTGATGCCTATGACAAGATGGTTAAGATTAAGGAGGATTATGACCTTGGTGACCAATTGATACTTACTGGAAAGCAGCCTTATGAAATGATTCCTGAGTTTTTGGCCTCTGCTGATTTCTGTCTCCTTCCAGCTTATATCGATGAGGAGATCATGCAAGACATTGTTCCAATAAAGCTTTATGAGTATTTGGCTATGGAAAAGGTAGTTATAGCAACAGAGCTTCCTGGAATTTCCAAGGAATTTGGATATGGAAATGGTATTGAATATGTTCAAAAAGCAGAGGAAGTTTTAGAGACTGCTCAAAGGATTCTTGATGAAGGAAAATATGAAGAGATTTCCAAAAAAGGAAGGGAGTATGTCAAGTCAAATGATTGGGAAGCCATTACAGATAAGTTTGAAAAGGCTTTGAACGACTTGATCGAATAATAGTTTTATGATATAAGAACAAGTAGAAATCTTTATAACTAATTAAGTTCAATTAAGATTTACACATCAATTTTTTAACTTTTTGAAGTGATGTTAAATTATTTTAAAAATTTTTGTTTTAATGAAAAGTTCTAATTGGTGATATTATGGCGAGAAAAACATTCAATGAAAAGCTAAACGATTCTAAAGATATGCCTAAAATTATAAAAGTTACAGATGAGAAATCCATTGAACGATATGGTGGAGAGGATATGCTGATTGCTCCTCCATTGGAGTACAATGAAATCATGGCTAAGATTCCTAAGGGAAAACTGATTACTACCGGTCAAATTAGAGAATTTTTAGCAATGAAACATGGTGCTGAATTTACTTGTCCGTTGACTGCAGGTATTTTCATTTCCTTAGCTGCTCAAGCAAGTGAGGAAAGAGAGGATAATAAGATACCATTTTGGAGAACTCTTAAAAAGGATGGGGAATTGAATCCGAAATATCCTGGAGGAGTGGAATATCAAAAGGAGATGCTTGAAAATGAAGGCCATAGTTTCATTACAAAAGGAAGAAAGAATATAAGATATTTTGTTGAAGATTATGAAGATAAATTATTTGAGTTAGAATAACTTTTTTAGTTATTTTAACTAATTTTTATATTTGTGTCGGATAATAATTTTTTATTTTTGATTTAACTATTTTTCACCATTAAATAATTGGAGATTGTTTATGCCAGAATTAACATTTAGAAATGCAGAAGAGAAAGATGTGCCATTGATTTTGGAATTCATTAAGAAATTAGCTGATTATGAACATCGTTTAGATGAGGTAATAGCAACTGAAGAGGCTTTAAAGTATTGGATCTTTGATAAGAATCAGGCTGAAGTTATTTTCGCTCTTGAAGATGGTAAGGAGATAGGATTTGCATTTTTCTTCTTAAGCTTTTCAACTTACATTGCAAATGTGAATATGCATCTTGAAGACTTGTTCATTGACCCTGAATATCGTGGGAAAGGTTATGGAAAAGCATTGCTTAGAGAGCTTGCAAAGATTGTAAAGGAAAGAGGATATGGCAGGTTTGAATGGACCTGTCTTGAATGGAATGAATCAAGCAAGGAATTCTACAAGTCCCTTGGTGCAGAAGAAAAGGATTGGGATGTTTTCCATTTTACAGGACAATCCTTAGATGATTTTGTTAATGAAGATTAATTTTATAATTTTTTTAAAATTATTATTCTCTTTTTTATTTTTTTAATTTTTCATTTTTTAATTTAAATCATCTATTTTCAATTTTGTTTTAAAATTGATTAATTTTTCAGTATTTTAAATTTAATAATTAATGAATAGTTCATTTTTTAATTAATTTTTTACTATTTTTTATAAAAAATTCATTTATTTTATTGAAAATCACGCTCTGTTCAAACCTTTTAATAAAGTTTTAATAATGGTATCAATAAATATAAGATATAATTAAGTTAATTAATAATTGAATTAATTATTTATTTATTTATTTTTTCATAATTCCTATTAATTAATGTAATTATAAGTCTCAAGTTTTTGTGTGATAAAATGAGTGAAAATGATAGTGATATGATTTATGGATTATGGGATAAACCTCCTATTTTTGAGTTGATTCTATTATCCCTTCAACGTTTATGTGCTATTTTTGGTGCTACAATCCTAGTACCGATTGTAGTTAACACCACTGTTGGCGAACCTGTGCTGTCTGTTCCAGTTGCTTTGATTGCTTCTGGGGTAGGGACACTTATTTATGTAATTGCTACACGGAATAGAAGTCCGGTATATCTAGGAAGTTCATTTGCTTTTATCGCTCCTATGATTGCAGGATTTGCTATTGGCGGTAAGTCAAGTATTTTCTCAGCTTTAATGGTTGTAGGTTTAGTTTATGTGGCTATTGCTATAATCATAAGAATTACTGGTAATGCATGGATTAACAAGTTACTTCCTCCAGTAATTGTAGGTCCTATGATTATGGTTATCGGTTTATGCTTAGCTCCTACTGCAATTCAGGAAATTGGCCTTGATCAAGCTGTAATTCCAATCAATAACCTTATTGTTGCACTTGTTGCATTCTTGACAACTGCAGTGATAGCTATTCGTGGTAGAGGAATGCTTAAGGTTATTCCTTTCCTGATTGGTATTATTGTATCATATATTGTAGCAGCTTGCTTAGGCATGGTTGATTTCTCAGGATTCTTTGCAGCTAGCTTATTTGAAATTCCTGATTTCTACATGCCTTTTATAAATTACAGTTTTAATCCAGCTGCTCTTTTAACAATTGTTCCAATTGCTCTTGTAACTATGGTAGAGCATGTAGGGGACCATAAGGTATTAGGTGAAATCATTGGACGTGACTTGATTTCAGATCCTGGCTTAAACAAAACCCTTCTCGGGGATGGTCTTGCTACCTTCTTTGCAGCATTCATTGGTGGTCCTGCAAACACCACTTATGGTGAAAACACTTCAGTTGTAGGTTTAACAAGAGTGGCATCCATTTATGTAATCGGTTTGACTGCACTCTTTGCAATATTATTTGCATTCTCTGGACATTTGACTGCACTTCTTGCAGCTATGCCTAACCCTGTAATTGGTGGTGTGGCTATCCTTCTTTATGGATTCATTGCAGTGAATGGGGTAAAGCTCTTGATTCAAGAGGAAGTGAACTTCAACAACAATAAGAACATTGTTGTAGCAGCTACCATGTTGGTTTTAGGTTTAGGTGGAGCTACCTTATCCATTGTTCAAGGTGACTTGTCAGTATCCATTTCAGGTATGGCTCTTGCAGCAATTGTTGGTGTAATACTTAATTTACTTATTCCAGAAAGAGAAGATGATAATGAATTCACTGAAGTTCGTTAATTTCTTCTTTTCTTTTTTTCTTTTATTTTAATTGATGCAATAAAGCAATTATTTTTTTTATTAAGGAGATAGAATATGAATGAATATGTTTTAAATCATCCATTGATAACTCATAAATTGGCTATTTTAAGAGATGAGAATACAAGCACCAAAAAGTTTAGGGAAGTGGTAACTGAAATAGCTGCGTTATTATGTTATGAAGCTACCAGGGATGCTAGACTTGAAGAGGTGGAAATCGAAACTCCTATTGCTAAAATGAAAACTGGTAAGGTTCGAGAAGATAATTATGCTGTCATTCCAATCTTAAGGGCAGGTTTAGGTATGGTGCATGGTATCATTAATGTGATGCCAAATGCTAAAGTGGGTCATATTGGCCTTTATCGTGATGAAGATTCATACTTACCTGTTGAATATTATTATAAGGTTCCTGAAAATATTGAGGATAAGGTGGCAATGATTGTTGATCCTATGCTTGCAACTGGAGGAAGTGTTCTGGCAACTATTGATAAGCTTAAGAAAGATGGTGTTGAACATATAAAATTTTTATGTATAGTTGCTGCACCTGAAGGAATTGAGGTTATCGAATCCCATCATCCTGATGTTCAAATTTACTGTGCAGTGGTGGATAAGGGATTGAATGCAAACAAATATATCACTCCAGGTCTTGGTGATGCAGGAGATAGGATATTTGGTACCAAATAATTTTTTACTATAATAAAATAAACAAAAGTATTAATATATATAAAATAGAAAAATAATAAAAGATAAAATATTTTTTATTTAAACAATTTATATTAATTAAATTAATATGGTGAAAAAATGAGTGAAGTATATAAAACATTCACATCTGAATCAGTAACCCAAGGGCATCCTGATAAAGTTGCAGATATTATATCAGATGCAATTTTAGATGCATTCATGGAACAGGACCCTCATGCTCATGTTGCATGTGAAACTTGCGTTACAACTGATTTCTGTTTGGTATTCGGTGAAGTTACAGCAGATGCCAACATTACTAGAGAAGATATTGAAAGAATCATTAGAGATACTATCATTGAAATCGGATATGACAATCCTGAATTGAAATTTGATGGTCATAACTGTGAAGTTGTCAGTTTGCTTCATGCTCAATCTCCAGACATCAAGCAAGGTGTAGACCGTGAAGGTGAAGAAAGTGGAGCTGGAGATCAAGGTATGATGTTCGGTTATGCAACTAATGAAACTGATTCATTAATGCCATTCCCAATTGATTTGGCACGTAAGCTTACAAATAAATTAACAGAACTCCGTGAAACTGGTGAAATACCATATTTAAGACCTGACGGTAAAGCTCAAGTTTCCGTAAACTATGATAAGGATGGAAATGTACTTTCATTGGATGCAATTGTTCTTTCCACCCAACATGATGAGACAATGTCCCACAATCAAGAACAACTTAAAGAGGATATTCGTGAAAAGTTATTTAAAGCAGTCATTCCACAGGAATTGATGACTGAAAACACTAAAGAACACATCAATCCTACAGGTGTTTTTGAAATCGGAGGCCCTCACGGTGATGCAGGATTAACTGGCCGTAAGATTATTGTAGACACTTATGGGGGATATGCAAGACATGGTGGTGGAGCATTTTCAGGTAAGGACTGCACTAAAGTGGATAGAAGTGCATGTTACATGGCAAGATACATTGCAAAGAACATTGTAGCAAGTGGTCTTGCTGAAAAATGTGAAATCCAAATTTCCTATGCAATTGGAGTTGCTGAACCAACTTCCGTTATGGTAGATACCTATGGAACTGAAGTAAAGACCAGCAAATCCTTTGATGAAATTGTTCGTGAAAACTTTAAGTTAACTCCTGATGGAATCATTGAAACCTTGAATTTAAGATCTACCAAATATAAGCAAACCGCTAAATACGGTCACTTTGGAATTGAAGGTCTTCCATGGGAGAAAACCGATAAAGTTGAGGATTTAAAGAAGTATATTGTTGAATAATCAATTTTTTTAAATTTTTAGTAAATTCTTTAGAGACTTCATTCATTGAAGTTTCTGCTCTTTTTCTTTTTTTAATTTGCAATTATTTAAAATAATCAAATTAGTTTCTATTTTTTTAATCATTGTTTAAAAATGCTAATTAATCTTATTTGAGAATCATTTCAAAAATTATATATATTTATTCAATAAATTATTATATAAGAGAAGATTATACATAATAGATTTTTATTCAATATTTCATAAAAATAAAGATAAATTTTTATTTTTATTTGATTTAAATATTTATAATCTATTTTTTAGCATAATCTTAATCTTTCATGCGTTTATTTTAATTTAACATATTAAATGAATTAATTTAATTTAACCTCTTGAATTAATTAATTTAATTTAACTTTTTAAAATAAACTAATTTAATTTAACCTTTTAAATAAAATAAACATTTGTGGTCGAATTTTTTATATAATGTGGTGTTATGATGAATGAATTATATGAAAAAATGATTAATGAATCAGTAGCTGCTCTTCAAGCAGATATTGATGTAATTAGCGCAAATAGATACAATGACTTTAAAATTGTAGATGCGAAACCATATGCAGATGCTGTTGCAGGCATGACCTGTGCAGATGGTCAAGCAGAAACTGTAATTGACTTGCACAAAAAATCTGTAGAAAGCCATTACAAAGTATTGACTTCAGTAACTGAAACCATCAGACCTGAAGACGATCCATTCATTGAACATTACCAAACTCCTCCAGTACTTGAAATCTTATGTGAGGAAGATGGTGAATTTGCAGACAGCATGGATGTATTCATTAAGGCTATTGCTGACAATGAAGCAATGATTGCAAAAGAATCCATTCGCCGTTATGGCGGTTTCTATGGTCCTACTTGTGTAGTGGACTTTGCTATGATGCCTGGAAGTACTTCCAATGTAGTAAACCAAATCCTGCAGACCATTGATATTCCAGTAATGCACAAGCAAGCAATCTTGTCTGCAAAATCATGGGGTATGAACACTTCCTATGGTGTAGGAGATGCATTTGCAAACGCTATTGAAGCTGGTGCAACTGCTGCTGAAGCTACCGCAAAGGAGATTGAAGCTTTACAAATGATTTATAAAGAACCTGTAGAAGGTCAAGGCAAATTAATGGATGATGCAGGACACACTTCCTTTGACGTAAGAGCATTTATGGAAGGATACAAGAAAGAAATGAGATCTGTTGTAAAAGCTGCAATGGATGATGGCGTACACTACGGTAACATTGTAACCGTACCTGCATACTGTGTAGGGGACATCGGTCACCATATCGGTCAAGCAAGCTACAACATGTGTAAGGATGACGTGATTTTAGCAATTATTCAAGCAACTTCAAAAGTTATGGAAGCAAGCTTAAAAGCTAATATTGACAATTACACAAGCCCTTACAATGTCTTATCATTATCCACCGGTTCCACTGCATGTGCTGCTGAATACATTCTTGAATTAGATGGATTCAATGCTCCTATGGTTGTAGACTTATTAACCAAAAGATTCCACAACTTCGTACAGCAATATCCTACTAGAGGAGCTGCTGCAGAATTACACAACTGTGACTTTATGGACATGATTTACAGAGGTTACAATGCAATCAACAATGCAAGAAAAGCAAGAAGCAGTCAAAAAATTGATCTTGTACCTAAGATCGCTGGATTCGATGTTGACTTAAGCCCTATTGCTGATAATGAAGTTATCATGAACCCACAAAGATACACTTACCCTGCTTGTGGAATTACAGTAAGATTCTCCTCATTAATGAGACTTTCAGACTACCCATGCTTGCTTACTCCTGAACCTGTAACTGCAACTATGATGACAAACATCATTGCACTTAACAAGGAAGCTCCAGGTTCTCCTGTAAGAGGCTGTAAAAACTGTGCTGCATGTATGATTGATGCAAAACACGAATACTGTCAATGGAGAGAATCTGTATAGATTTAAAATATTTGAAAAGTTAATTTTTTTTTTAAATTAACTTTATTTTTTTCTTAAGATCTAATTAGGTATTTTCATCTTAATTAGAATTGTCATGTTTATTAAATTTTAAAAATTAATTATGGAGAGAAAATATGGCTTCATGTAATATTACTAAAAAATTCATAGCAGAGCTTTTAGGTACCTTTTTCCTTGTATTCTTTGGTACTGGAGCTGCTGTTGTAACTTTACTTATTTCCGATGATTTGGGAACTGCTGGCATTGGTTTGCTCGGTGGTCTTGGTGACTGGATAGCTATTGCATTAGCATTCGGTTTAACAGTAATGATCTGTATTTATGTATTCGGTAAAATATCCGGTGCTCATTTGAACCCTGCAGTAACCATCGGTTTGCTTGTAACTAAAAACATTTCATTGATTGACAGCGTTTACTACATTGTAGCTCAAGTAATCGGTGCATGTTTAGGAAGCTTATTGTTATTTGTCTGTTTAGGCGCTCCTGCAGTAACAATTGGAGGATTAGGCGCTACTGCTCCAGGTCTTGGAGTAAGCTATATTCAAGCTATGGTTGCTGAATGTATTGGTACTTTCTTCTTAATGCTTGTTGTTATGGGTGTTGCAGTTGATGAAAAGGCAGAACCTGGATTTGCAGGAATTACCATTGGTATGACTGTAGCTACCGTTATTGTTGTGCTCGGTGCATTCACTGGTGCTTCCATTAACCCAGCACGTACCTTCGGCCCTTACTTGATGGACACTTTACTCGGCGGAGCTAACCTTTGGGCTTACTTCCCTATTTATTTGGTTGGACCTATTGTAGGTGCTATACTTGCAGCTTTAGCATATGTTTACATTGCTAAAGACAATGACACTTGTGCTTTACCGCAACCATTCAATAAAGACTAGTTTTTAATTAAAAAAGAGTTTTTCTCTTTTTTTCTTTTTTTATTATTTTTTTATAGTGTTTTTTAATATAGTCCTTTTCTATTTTTAATTTATTTAGAATATTTAAATACTTAAATTAATAAAGCTTATATTGATTAATGCTCTTGGCATTTGATTTTTTAAAATATATTTTGGAGATAAAATAATGGAAATTCTTGCTTTAATTGGAAGTCCACGTAAAAACAGCAATTGTGAAATAATAGTAGATGAAATGGCTAAAGGAGCAGCAGAAAATGGCCATACCATAACAAAATACATTATCCAAGATCTTGATGTAGCTCCTTGCAGTGGATGTGAATTATGCAGAAAAGGAAAAGACTGCAGATATGAAGATGATGGGACCGAAATCATTGACAAGCTTGCAAATGGTGCAAGCGTTATATTGGCAAGCCCTATTTACTTTGGTCAGATGACTGCTCAAGCTAAAACAATTGTTGATAGATTCTACAGCATTTTCAACAATCCTGAAAAGAGCTTTTCAGAAGATGCAAAGGCCGCTCTTGTATTGACTCATGCATATCCTGGAGATTATGATGCTTATCTTCAATTGACTATCACACAGCCATTTGAAAACAATACAGAAATGCAATTCATCGGAGCTCTTGATGTAGGAGATGTAAAATTCCCTGGAGACGTTAAGGAAAAAGAAGATGTCTTGAAAGAGGCTTATGAACTTGGTAAAAAGTTCTAGCTTTTAATTCATATTCATCTTTTTTCTTCTTCTTTCTTTTTTTCTTCATTTTAATTCTTTGATTTTCTAACTCATAATCAATCATTATCATTTTTTTCATAGTTTTTTAAATAATTTTTTCAAATTAATATTTTTTGATATGTTATTTAAATTAATTGTTCAATTTTTTTTTAAAATAGTAACATTTTCTACAATATTTATTAAAAAACTTATTAGTTTATTCTACTTTTTTCTAATTTTTCTAAACAATACAAAAGACTTAATAAGGATAAGTCATAAATTAAATCTTATGTGTACTGCAAGTGAATATTTAACAAGGGGCCATTATTTTGGCAGAAATTTCGACTATGAAATTTCATATTTTGAAAGAGTTTGTATAACTCCAAGGAACTACGAATTTGAATTTAAGAAAATTGATGAGATAAAATCTCATCATGCCATAATTGGAATTGCTGCAGGTATTGACGCTTATCCTTTATATTACGATGCTTGTAATGAAAAGGGAGTGGCTATAGCAGGTCTTAACTTTGCAGGCAATGCCATTTATAGGGAATGTGAGGAGGGAATGGTAAATGTAACGCCCTTTGAATTCATTCCTTATTTGTTGTCTCAATCGGAATCGGTAGAGGATGTTAAGGAATTGCTAAAGGATCTTAATATGGTGAATATTAATTTCTCAGAGGAATTGCCGTTATCTCCCCTACATTGGATGATATCGGATAGGAATTCTTCAATAATCGTTGAACCTTTAGAGAATGGCTTAAAGATATATGAAAATCCTGTTGGTGTTTTAACCAATAATCCTAGCTTTGACATGCAATTGTTTAATTTGAACAATTACAGGAATCTGTCTGTCAAGACACCTGAAAATACCTTTGCCAAGGAATTGGATTTGGATACATATAGTAGAGGCATGGGTGCAATTGGCCTTCCAGGGGATTTGTCTTCTGCGTCCCGTTTTGTAAAGGTTGCTTTCACTAAGGAAAATTCCTTTTCTGGTGACAGTGAAGCTGAAAGCGTTTCACAGTTTTTCCATATCTTAGCTTCTGTTGAACAGCAGAAAGGATTGACATTCATTGATGATCCTGATTTGTATGAGTATACCATTTACTCATCTTGCTACAATACGGATAAGGGCATTTTGTATTATAAAACATATGATAATCATCAGATTACAGCTGTAGACTTGAATAAGGAGAATCTTGAAGGAGACAGTTTGATAATTTATCCATTGATTAATGAGGCACAAATCAATTTTGTAAATTAATTCTTTTGAATAAAAGAATATTTCAAAAGTTTTATGTTGTAGAACTAAATTTAACTTAGGAGAGATTATAATGGCAGATTTAAAAGGAACCAAAACTGAAGAAAACTTAAAGGCAGCTCTTGCTGGTGAATCTCAAGCTCGTGTGAAATATGAATTCTATGCTTCACAAGCTAAAAAAGACGGCTATGTTGAAATCAAGGACATTTTCCAGGAGTCATCTGACAATGAAAAGGAACATGCTAAAATCTGGTTTAAGCTTTTGCATGGAGGCAAAGTGCCTGACACCTTAAGCAATCTTGCCGATGCTGCAGCTGGTGAGCATTATGAATGGACTGAGATGTACAATGAATTTGCAGAAACCGCAAGAGAAGAAGGATTCGATGATATTGCAGATTTATTTGATGCAGCAGGTGCTACTGAAAAGGCCCACGAAGACAGATACAATGCTTTAACTGCTAAGATAAAAGCAGACAAAGTCTTTAAGAAAGATGAAGAGATTGCATGGAAATGTAATAACTGTGGTTACATCCATATTGGAAAAGACGCACCTGAAGTCTGCCCATTATGTGATCACCCACAAGCACACTTCAGAAAAAAAGACACAAGTTATATCTAATTTTTTAAACTATAGCTAGTTAATTGTTATTTTTTATATAATTAACTAGTATTTTTATTTTTTAATATTTCTTTTCTTTTCTTTTAGATTTAGATTTAGATTTATATTTAGATTTAGATTATGAATAGTCTATCAACCTTCTCGTAAACCTAAATATCTATTTTTATGCAAAAACTTTTTAAATGATTACTGGTAAATATTATAATATGTTAGTATATTTGCTGTTTGATAGCAATGTTCTAACAATAATTAAACTCTTATGGACTATAATATTTAGAATTTGATTAATAATTAAATAGCTATTCACTACTCTATTTAAACTAATACAGTTAATCAAAATAAACATTTTAAATATTGTCCTTTGGATGTGGCGAAAAGCTGAACAAGAGGTTATTTAAATGATGTACAAATATATTAGAGATGCATGGAAAAATCCAGATGAGTCTTATGTAAGAGAACTTATGTGGCAAAGAGTTCCTCAATGGAGGAAACAACCTGCAATCACTAGAATCGACAGACCAACCAGAATTGATCGTGCAAGATCATTAGGTTACAGGGCTAAAAAAGGTTTCGTGGTTGTAAGAGTAAAAGTTAGACGTGGTGGACGTAGGAAAACTCGTTTCAAACACGGTCGTAGACCAAAAAGAATGGGTGTAAACAAAATTACCATGGCTAAGTCTATTCAAAGAATCGGTGAAGAACGTGTAGCTAAAAAATACCCTAACATGGAAGTATTAAACTCTTACTGGGTATGGGCTGACGGAAAATACAAATACTTTGAAGTAATTTTAGTAGACCCACAAAGTCCTTCTATTAAGAACGACCCTAAAATCAACTGGATTTGTGAAAAACAGCACAGAAGCAGAGCTCTTAGAGGCTTAACCAGTGCTGGTAAAAAAGGCCGTGGCCGTAGAAATAGAGGAAAAGGTAGTGAAAAAAGATTAAAATAATCTTTTTTTAATTTTT
>NZ_JAFRJO010000025.1 GCF_017432245.1 Methanobrevibacter sp. | reverse complement strand
ACATAATCTTTAACTAATTTTATCAAATTTTTATTTAAATTAACTAATTAAAAGCAAAAACTATTTAAATAAGTAAAAATATTTTATTAAATAAATAAAAACATTTAATAAAAATTAGAAACTAAATAATACTAAGAATAATTAAATTATGATTTTAAGTTAATTAGAATATTTATTCGAATGAAAATCATATCTAATTAATTATATTAATTTTGATAATTAGTTAATAGAAGTGATTCTATGCATGAAGCTTTTGTAATAAATTGGGGATATGTCATACTTCTCTTTATTTTAGGTGGAATAAGTTATAAACGAAAAAGCTTAGACTTGTTAGGTTCCCTTATAATGGTATTTATGGGAATTACAATCATCTTTTCAGCAGGAGTACCATGGTTCATCTTAATCGTATTGTTCTTCGGTTTAAGCATATTTGCTACTCGCTTTTCAAAACCATACAAACAGGAAATTGGACAATATGAAAAGACAAGAACTGCAAAGAATGTGATTTCAAATGGTTTAGTGGCTTTTCTAATGGCAGCATTTGGAAGCTATTACCTTCCTTTAGCAGGAGGATTCATTGGAGCAGTAGCTACTGCTACAGCAGATACATTAGCTAGTGAAATAGGAGTTCTTCAAGAGCCTCGTTTAATTACCACTTTTAAGAAAGTACCTGCAGGAACCGATGGTGCAATATCAATTTTAGGAACTTCCGCAGCAATTGTAGGTGCAGGAATTATCGGAATTGCTTCATTCCTATTAGGAATCCTTTCAGACCCTTTAATAGCTATTAAGATTTCAGTTATTTCAGGAACATTAGGTTGCTTTATTGACAGCATCCTTGGGGCAGTTCTTGAGAGAAGAAACTACATAAACAACGAACATGTAAATTTACTTGCTACCATATGTGGAGCAATTATCGGTATCGTTTCTGTAATGTAACTCTTATTTTTTTATTTTACTTTTTAATAAATGATTTATAAAGTAATATTTAATAATCTACTTTTTTTATCAATCCTACTGAATATAAATAAAATTATAAACATTTTTTAAAGTTTATTTAATAAATATCCGAGAAATAAAAACAAATTTTATAAGCATATAAATTCATATATTTTATTAATAGTAATTATTATAAAATTTTAATAATACTTTTCAAATATGCAGATATTTTATTCAGCAAAAAATTAAAGATTAATTGAAAAATACATATATTTTTTAATAAAATAAATTATTTAATAAATAAATTATTTAAATTTAAATTTATTTTGATGGTGAAAAAAATGAAAGGAATGATATTGGTTATGGATGGGATGGCTGGCCGTCCTTTAAAAGAGCTTAACAATCAAACTACACTTCAAGCAGCTAAAACTCCAAATATGGATAAAATGGCAGAAAGAGGAATTACCGGATTAATGGATTCAATTGCACCGGGGATCATTCCAGGCAGTGACACAGCACACTTATCCATTTTAGGTTACAATCCTTATGAAGTATACACTGGAAGAGGCCCATTCGAAGCGGTTGGTGTTGGTGTAGATGTCATTCCTGGTGATATAGCATTCAGATGTAACTTTTCAACATCCGATGAAGATGGAATCATTACTGATAGGCGTGCTGGAAGAATTAGAGATGGAACCGATGAAATCATAGCAACCTTAAACACTATGAAACTTGAAGGCTATGAAGACATTGAGATTATCTTCAAGGAATCAACTGGACACAGAGCAGTTTTAGTGCTTAGAGGGGAAGGCTTGTCTGGAAAAGTAAGTGATGCAGATCCTAAAATTGAAGGAAACAAGCCTAAGATAGTTAAAGCTCTTGACGGAAGCCCAGAAGCAGAAAAAACTGCAGACATCCTAAACAAATTAGTGCCTAAATCTTATGAAATGACTAAAGACCATCCAGTAAATCTTAAAAGAATAGAAGAAGGTGAAGCACCTGCAAACATAATTATTCCTCGTGGTGCAGGAGAAGTTCCTGAAGTTGAATCAATAAATGACAAATATGAAGTTAATTCAGCATGTATTGCAGAAACTGGACTTATCATGGGAATTGGCCGTTTTGCAGGAATGGACATCATTGAAATGGAAGATGTGACTGGTGGAACCGATACAAACCTTGAAAATATCAGAGACACTATACTCGATCAAGTGAATAATAGCGAGCATGACTTCTTCTTAATTAATATTGACGGTGCTGATGAAGCAGGCCACGACGGAAATGCTGAAGAAAAAGTAAAATTCATCGAAAAGGTTGACCAAGTTGTTATGAGCGAACTCCTTAAGCTAGAGGACTGTTATATATTTTTAACTGCAGACCACTCCACACCTATTTCTGTTAAAAACCATTCAGGAGACCCTGTCCCTATTTTGATAAATGGACCAGAAGTCCGAGTGGATGATGTAACCGAATACAATGAATTTGCAGTGGCTAAAGGAGGCATGTGCAGAATCAGAGGCGCTGATGTAATGAATATCCTTACTGATTTAATGGGTTATGCACATAAATTCGGAGCTTAAAACATAATGAGGGGTAAAGCATGACAAATAAAAAGCTATTCGGAACTTCTGGAATAAGAGGGCTAATCGGTTCAGAAATTAATTCAGAACTAGCATTGAAAATAGGTAAATCACTTGCTAAATATTTGAATAACACTGGAAAAGTTGTGATTGGTTTTGATACTAGAACCACAAATAGAATGTTGGAACAGGCCATTACTGCAGGACTCATTGAACATGGAGTGGATGTTATCAAAATAGGAATGGTTCCAACACCTCTTGTAGGATATGCAACTTTAAAACTTGAAGGTGATGCTGGAATAATGCTTACTGCATCTCACAACCCATCTCAATACAATGGGATTAAACTTTGGAATAAAAATGGAATGGCTTACACTCCAGAACAGGAAGAAAAAATCGAAGAGATTTATTATAATGAAGACTTCGGTAAAGTGGAATGGGATAAAATCGGAATTATAAGCCATAACGATGAAATTAAAAAACAGTACATTGATGATTTATTGAAAATTGTAGATATCAAACCTGGACTTAAAGTGGTTATTGACTGTGCATGCGGTGCAGGATCCGAACTTTCTCCACTTATATTCAGAAAAGCAGGATGTGAAGTCATTACCTTAAACTCACAAGTCGATGGATTTTTCCCTGGAAGGAACCCTGAACCAAATGAAGCAAACCTTTCAAGCCTTATGAAAGCGGTTGTAGCAACTGAATCAGACCTTGGAATTGCTCATGATGGTGATGCAGACAGAATGATTACCGTTGATGAACAGGGAAGAGTTTCAGAGTTCGATAAGCTTTTAGCACTCGTTTCAAAGAAATTCGGCGGAACTGTTGTAACCACTGTCGATGCAGGATTATGCATGGATGAGGCAATGGAAGAGGTTGGAGGAAAAGTTCTCAGAACCAAAGTGGGAGACGTCAATGTTGCTGAAGTTATGATTGAGGAAAATGCGAGCTTCGGTGGAGAGCCTTCAGGTACCTGGTTGCATCCAGACTTCTGCATGTGTCCAGATGGAATATTGTCTGGTCTTAGAATGGCAGAAATTGTTTCCAAAGAAGGAAAATTATCCGAACTTCTTGAAAAATTCCATCAATACCCTCATATGAGAGAAAAGGTAATCTGTTCAAAAGAAGAGAAATTCAAAGTTATGGAAAACATGGAAGATCTCTTAAAGGATGCCTTTGATGACATTAAGGATATCAATACCATTGATGGAATCAGATTAAGTTTCAACGATGGAAGCTGGGTTTTAGTAAGGCCTTCAGGTACTGAAGACTATGTAAGAATAACTTTAGAGGCTAAAACTGAAGAAAAGGCCGAATACATTAGAGACACTTGCACTAAAATCATTAAAGAGAATATTTAATTATTCTCTAAACTTTTTTTATGAAGCAAATATTAGTTTTAATAAATACGAATTAAATTTTTTATTGAAAATTGCAAAATAGAGAATAATGATAAAAATAATTATTGAAAAATAGTAAAAAAAGAAAAAAAGAAAAAGTTTTATTCAAACTTTTTTAAAAGTTTGGAATCAATTGAAAACTTATTCGTCTTCAGTGATAATTCCTTCAATACCTGCAGCACATTGAGGGCATACCCAGTCATCTGGGAAGTCTTCGATAGGTCCTGCTGGTACTTTGTAAGTTTCATCTCCAGTTTCAGAGTCCCAAGTGTATTCACAATGCATACATACATATTTTACCATATAATCACCTTTTTAAAATTTAATTAATAAATAATTAGTTAATTAACTATAATTCTAATATGTACAAACTTATATAAAAAACTTTATTAATGAATATGATTCTAAATTATGCGAACATCTTTTATAGTTCAATTCTTCAATAAAAATTATATAAAATATAAAATATTTTAAATAATTATTTAAATGAATAAAAAGTAATATAAAAATAAGGTATCTATTATTGATTTAAAATATT
>NZ_JAFRJO010000024.1 GCF_017432245.1 Methanobrevibacter sp. | reverse complement strand
CTAAAATTGTCATATAATCTCTCAAAATCATTTTTACGAGTAAATTCTTTGTATAATATCATATTAAAGCTAAAAAATAAATGAATTTATTAGCTTAATAGTTATATAATATTATATTATTTTAATATATATTTAATATAATATATAAAGTTACTACATTTAAATTACTACTTTTTAATCAATGTTAAATTACTTAAATTAATTTACTTAAATAAATTTAGTCAAATAAATTTAAATACTATTAAAAGATAAATAAAAGATTATGAAAATCGATGAATTAATTACTTATTTAATAATTATTATTGTTGTAGCAGTTTTAATTAAATTATTTGCATGGCTACTTCCTATTCTTGTTGTTTTAGCAATAGCATATGTATTATATATTTTTATAACTGAAAAAGAGTATTAATCATATTCTTTTTTGTTATTTCTTTTTTTAAAAAAATATTAATAATTCGTTTGAATACGAATAATAAAAATCTTAAAAAAATATAAAAAATATGAAAAATATTCATATATTGAAATATTTATAAGCTGACATAGCAGCTACAGCGCCTTCTCCACAAGCCACTACCCATTGCTTGACTCCACCAGTGATATCACCAGCAGCATAAACTCCTTCTATATTGGTAGCTTGATCCTTGTCAGATATGATATAACCGTCATCATCTAAAGCAACACCTAATTCCTTTGCCAATTCATTGGAAGGATCATCACCAATAGCTACAAAGACAGCATCTGTTTTATAATCCTCTTCATTACCATTCCTTAAAAGGGTAACTGATTCAACAGCCATATCCCCTTTAATCTCTTCAATGGTTGAGTTCCAAAGGACTTCTATTCCATTTTCCTTTAAGGCATTTTGAAGGTGATGCTCACATCTTAACTCATCTCTTCTATGAACCAATTTTACATTGCATCCAAGATTATTAAGGTATAATGCCTCTTGAGCAGCACTGTTTCCTCCACCTACCATAAGAACATCTCTTCCAATGAAGAACATTCCATCACAGGTTGCACAATATGCCACTCCACGACCTAGGAATTCTTCCTCACCAGGAACATTCAAATGCCTGTGACTTGATCCAGTAGCAAAAATGATTGTTTTAGTGAAGAATTCCTTTTCACCAGCATCATCGCTAGTCATTAGCAATGGAGAATTCTTAGTCTTTAAATTAAATCCTCCTTCTGCCTTTTCAATGGAATCGATTACAGTGTTTTCCATAATCTCACAGTATTTCTCACTTTGCGCCTTCATCTTTTGAATGAGTTCCATTCCAGCAATCATGTCAAAACCAGGATAGTTCTGCATCATAGGAACTTCCAATCCTAATCCTCCAGCCATTCCCTTGTCAATGACTAAAGTTTTTGAGTTTTGTCTTCCAGCATACATTCCTGCAGTCAATCCAGCAGGACCTGCCCCAATAACTATAATATCGTATTCTTCCATAATTACACCAATAAGACTTGTCTAAAAAATACTTAAATCATTTAATAATTAATAATATTCATCAATTTATAAATTAAAAGAAAAATATAAAATTGTTTCCTTAATTAACAATTATTCTTACTTATTTATATATTTTAAGATAAAAATAATAATATAGATATAAAAAATAAGAAAAATACATATAAAAATTAGCAAAAGAGAGTTAAAAAAAGGATTGGCTAACATATGAAAGTGGCAGTTATACCTGATGCAGCAATGATTATTATCCCCCTAATTGAAAAAATGGGCATGAATACATCTCCCCCACTAACTTTTCAAAGTACAATAATAATGAGAATGAAGACCCAGATGATAAATTGGACAGAAGCAGAGCTCCATTTACATTATATGGTGAAAGGATATTGATTGGAAACAAATACACAACCAATGAAATTCCATCAGGAGTCAGAGGAAGATTATCATTAATGGATGTCATTATACAGAATGCTGAAGCTGCCATTATCTTAGGACATAGGCCAAAGGATTATAAGCCAATGTACGACGTATTGAATGAATTGATCCTATTTGGTGGAACAGGATGCATCAATGAGCACCGGCTTGTTATAAACATAATGAAAAATAGAGATATTCCTATTTTGGAATTGGCTCATCCAAAAAATCAAGAGGAACTTATAAATCTTATAAATCGAGTAAATGAATTTCTAAAGAATCTGGAAAAGTATAAGGCAAAAATATCCTTTTTAATGATGATGATTTAACAATCGATTTGACAGAGCGAGAAAAAGAAAAAATAGATTTGAATGAATTCAATAGAATTTTAAAGGAATATTGATTTATTTAAAATCTTAAAAAAATAAAAAAATTAAAAATAAGAAAAATAATTTAAAATAAGAAAAATAATTTAAAATAAGAAAAACAATAATAAAAAAGAATAAGAAAAGAAGATATATAATTATAAAAGATTTTGAATCTCTTCTCTTACAATCTTATTCACTAAACTACCATCTGCTTTTCCTTTAAGCTTTTTCATGCTCATTCCCATTAAAGGACCCATAGCACCCATTTGACGTTCCTTAATCATGGATTCGTTTTGAGTAGCTATCTCATGAATGATGTCTCTAACTGCATCTTCACTTAAAAGAGTTAAATTAGCTTCTTCAGCAATTTCTGCCACATCAGCATCTGGTTTTTCGCTAACTGCAATCATTAAGTCTTTAATTGCATCCTTAGATATTTTTCCTTCTTCAAGAAGTGAGAATACTTCAACCAATTTATCTTCATCAAAGATGGAAACATCAATTCCTTCTCTTCTTAAATCCCTTAAATCGGAAACAAGTACAGAAGCAACTGTAGTTGGATCAACTTTAACTTTAGATAATAATGATTCAAAGGTATCTCCAAGCAATCTTCTAACGATTTGGCTAGCTAAATCTTCACTTAGCTTGTATTCTTTCTTGATTCTTTCCTTCTTCTCATCAGGAAGTTCTGGAAGGTTGTTTTTTATAGGTTCTACCATATCATCAGTGATTTGGAACAATGGAATGTCAGTTTCAAGATACATTCTGTTTGCAGTTGGAAGAGGTCTCATGTACTCAGTATTTCCATCATCCAATGCTTTTCTGGTTTCTTCAACTACACCATCAAAAGCCATGTTTGCTCTTCTTATGACTTCATTCAATGCATTTACAGCAACATCCTCGTCATGAGCCACAATAATGATTGCATCTTGAGGACCTATTTTCAAGAACTCTTTCATAGCATCCACTTCATCAGCACCTATACCGTACGCAGGCAATTCATCTGTGTGGAAAAGACCTGAAACACCCATCTTTTTAGCATAACTTGACAATTCAGTACCGAATCTTCTGCCTGGTTGAATCTCTTTACCGATAAGGCCATCAAATCCTCTTAAGATAATACCTTTAATGCATGCTGCAGAGGATAAAATCTTAGATGAAGTGTCTTTAAATACCTCATCAAGATCATAAATGGTATCTTCAACACTTGCATTTCTTTTAATGAGTTCATCCTTTATATCTGCAAGGGCCAATTGTCTTTGGACCTCTCTTTCTACTATTTCAGGCATCAAGTCAAGGTCTTGCACACCTTTGATTTCCACTCTTGCACCTCTTGTAATGGAGATGTTAACATCCTGACGGATTGTACCTATTCCTCTTTTTACATTAGTGCTTCTTAATACCTGACCAATCATGTAAGCAACTTCCTTGATTTGCTCCGGATGGTGCATAGAAGGGTCTGTAGTGATTTCTGCAAGAGGAATTCCTAATCTGTCAAGCCTGAATTCTGTAAATTCATCATCTGAATCAATTCTTCTTGCTGCATCCTCTTCAAGCCCTAATGATTCAATGGCTACTCTACCATATGGAGTGTCCAAGTAACCGTCAGTAGCTGCAAGACCAGTTCTTTGGAAACCACCTGTGTTACTTCCGTCAATTACCTGTTTTCTCATTGTATGGAACTCATCCACCATCTTCATGTTTAAAAGGGAAGCGATAGTGATACAGATGTCCAATGCTTCTCTATTCAATGCATGAGGAGGCTCATCATCAGTTTCAACAAGGCAAGTATGATTGTTGAATGACTCATACTTAAAGGTCATGTCCCTTAAGGATTCCTGCAAAGCAGCTCTGTCTATTTGACCTAATTCACTTTGAGTTGGCCTTAGGTTTCTTATGATTCCATCATCGAATTCATCATCAATAAGTTCAGTTGAACATGGACAGAAAAGCTTATGCTTTGTATTCAATTGTTGGTGAATTTCTAAACCCATCATAAGTCCAAGTTCTTCCCAATTTCTTTCAATCTTAGGAGTTTCAGACTTATTGTTTTTGTTTCCTTTGTTTCCTTTTTTAGATTTGTTTTTAGCCATTTTTTTACCCTCCTAATTCAAGAAATACTTAAGTGAAGAACTTTCATTCAATTCTCCAGCAACATTGGTTTGAATTATATCCTTAACTTCATTCAAGTCTTCAGTCTGTCCTAAAGCCCATGCCAATTTCACATAAGCTGTTTCAGGTGTCATGTCCATACCGGAAATTACACCAGCATCCTGCAATAGCCTTCCTGTACTGTAAACATTCATGTTTATTGTACCGTATAAGCATTGGGAAGTCATTACAACTGGTATGCCTTCATCATTAGCTCTTTGAAGTGCATCAACCATATAATCAGGAACATGTCCAAGACCAGTTCCTTCTATAAGCAATCCTTTGTATCCTTTGTCTATGTGATAATCAATGATATCAGAGCTGATGCCTGGGAATGATTTAATTAAAGCAACTTTGCTTTCAATAGCAGTATTCAATTCCAATTCATTTTCTCCACGTTTTGTATATGGGAGATTGACTGATTTCACTTTACCATCTCTTAAAAGAGCTATTGGCTCTGAGTCAATGCTTCTGAAAGTGTCTCTTCTGCTTGTGTGCATCTTACGTACCTTAGTACCCTTATGAAGTGCACAGTCCCCATCATTCAATGTATTGTGCATCAATACTGTAACCTCTGC
Organism: Methanobrevibacter sp.; assembly: GCF_017432245.1. Taxonomy (GTDB): domain Archaea; phylum Methanobacteriota; class Methanobacteria; order Methanobacteriales; family Methanobacteriaceae; genus Methanobrevibacter. The sequence continues at coordinate 10,848 of NZ_JAFRJO010000024.1, read as the reverse complement.
AATGTCTGACAATGCAGCACCACAAGAGTTGTAAATATTCAGGAAAGCATCAGTTGAAGGCCTGTCTGAACTTCTTTGTGCACCAGTTATTACAATTGGAACTGGTGTTTTAATCATAAAACTTAATGCAGCTGATGTGTAATGCATAGTGTCTGTACCATGAGCAATCACAATCCCATCAGCACCATTATTGATGTCATCAGCAATGGACTCCGCTGCCTTTACCCAATATTCCGGCTGCATATTTTCAGATAAAATGTTATATAATGCCTTTACATCATAATTTGCAAGATCCAATAATTCAGGGTTTGCCCTTAACAAGTCTTCTGCAGTGAATTTAGGGTGTACAGCTCCAGTCTTGTAATCGATGATTGAGGATACTGTACCTCCAGTGGATATGATGGAGATGTTTTGCTTATTAGGGTCTTTTTCTATTTTATCTCCTTCAAAACCTATTTTTGGCTGGTCTCCCTTTTCAATAAGTTCAATGGATGCAGATTCAATGTTTACTCCAACATTATATCCGCTGTCAAGTTTAATTACAATATAAGCATCTTTTGCATCTTCAGATCTGTCAAGCAATATTCCCTCATAGGAAATATCCTCCTTTGTTACCTTTATTGGATCACCAATGTTAACATTAGCCTTATCTAAAAACTCTTTGGAAATTTCTTTATAAGTCATTTGATTCCTCTTAATCTTTTTGAATTATAATAATTAGTATCATTAAAATAGATTTCAAATCGTTTAAAAATCTATATTATATTAAAATATATTTATTAAAGTATATAATATTTAGTTTAATGTTAAGATCGTTTAATGTTAAAAAATGTTAAATAATTAAAATTACAATTCAGAAAAAACAATTCATAAATACAATTTAGAAAAAACAATTTAGAAATAAAAAATTGATGAAAATAAGATAATAATAAAAATAAAGTGGACTGACCGGGATTTGAACCCGGGGCCTCCGCCATGCCAAGGCGACGATCTACCATCTGAGCTACCAGCCCACGCAAATATATTCATATGAAATTATTTTAAAAAAAGAATTAAAGAATTAAGTTTTTTTAAAAAAACTTAATTGAAAAAATAAAACAGAATAATAGTTAAATCTATCATTCAAATGAATACATTGTACAATAGTACAGGTATTAGTATTATTATATATCGCTTATATATAATCGAGGATAATATCTCCTTCGTTTAGGAAAACTAACATTCCTAAAAATACTAAGAAACTAAAAAATACAGTCATAAACATTTAGCGACTCCATTTTTTAAGTCCTATATTTTCATAGAACATAAAAATTATATACGATTTTCACATTTTAAAAAATCATATATTATTTACTATTATACAAAAACTACTATATAAATACATACGATTTAATCCTCTGATTGTTCGTATTTTCCCGATTAAACTACAAACAATCTTTTATTTTAGAAAAAAATCGTGTTAAATCGTTATAAATAATTATAAATCGTTATAAATTATTACAAATGATAAAAAATTAGTTGAAATTGTAATAATTCTTCTACTCATCACTATCTTGGGAGGTTATCCTATCATATAAGATTTCAAGTGTCTCTTCACGCTTGTCCTTTTTCAATTCACACTCCCACACAGTAAGAACAGTCCAACCCATAGCTTTAAGCTCTTCCTGATTACGAGCATCACGTTCCCTATTTCTATAGAGTTTCTCCTCCCAGTACTCAACATTTGACTTTGGCATTTTAGCATACTTGCATCCTTCATGAAGATGCCAGAAACAACCATGAACAAAGACAGCAGTCTTATACTTTGGAAGAACAACATCAGGACGTCCCGGATATCTCTTATCATTCTTACGGAATCTAAGCCCTCTAGCAAAAAGATATTTGCGAACAAGAATTTCCGGCTTGGTGTCCTTTCCCCTGATTCTTGACATGATATAACTGCGGGTCTCTTTGCTAAATTTATCAGCCATGAAATCATCTCTAAAAAAAAATCAATTATGCTATTTAAATTTATTATTTTTCTTATACAGTTTAAAAAAAAAAAAAATTATTTATATTTGAAACTTGGCATCAATTCCAACTTGAATTTATTCAATTCATGGAGGTAATCAATTCTTTCTTTTGTCTTTTTATCACTAATTTCACCAGTTCGTATATACTTATCCAATACATCATAGGTAAATCCAAGCTTCTCTTCATCAGATTGGTCAGAGAGTCCATCAATCGGTACTTTGTCAACTAACTCATCAGGTAAATTAAGGCTTCTTCCTATTTCCTTAACTTCAGTTACAGTTAGGTTTGAAAGTGGTGAAAAGTCTCCTGCTCCATCACCATATCTTGTTGCATAACCTACCCAATCTTCAGATAGATTGCAATTGTTTGCAACCCTACCGTTATTGCTTTGGCTTACTGCATATAAAACAGACATGCGGATTCTAGGTGGAAGATTTATCATGGTCTGTTCGGATATTTCAATATCAGATTTTATCATTTGATTTAAAACTCCATTAACAGCATCCTTGACATTGATGATGTAATGCTTTATTCCTAAATGATTTACAAGAAGCTTTGCAAAATCAATGTCTGATTGAACATCATTAGGCATTAAGACACCTATTACCCTGTCTCTTCCTAAAGCTTCCACACATAAGGCAGCAACTACAGAGCTATCCTTGCCTCCAGAGATGCCTACAACAGCATTGCAACCTTTCCCATTTTCTTCAAAAAATTCTTGAATCCATTTAACACATTGATCTTTAGCGTCTAATGCGTCAAATTCGTAATCTTTAGTGATAATATCTCCTCATATATAGTTTTAAAAATAGGTTCTTTTCAAATAATAATTTCAATTTTTTATATAATAAACTTTTTTAAAAAAATTAAAATCATAAGAATAAGTTAAATTAAAAGAAATAGTAATAAAATACCTAAAAATAGTAAAAAAAATAGAATTAAAAAATAAAAATAGAATTAAAAAAAGTAGAAAAAAATAAAGAAAAGAGAAAATTATCTGTTTTCTCTTAACCAAGTTGCTCCAGCTTCCAAAACCTTTAAGTTTACATCAATGAGTTTTGGTTTAGCTGCAAAGGTATCCCTAATACCGTTTTCAAATGCTTCTTTAGATAAGATAGGGCTATCTGCACCTAATTCCATTAAAGCACCTAATATTGCAGTGTTCATAGCCTTTGCATTACCCACTTCAGTTGCAATAGCTCTTGCTGGAATAGCAATGATCTCAACATCATCCTTTACATGAAGATTATCCTTATTGTAATCTCCTGCACGGGAATCGTATAGAATTATTCCTTTTTCCTTAACGTCTATTGAGTATTTTTCCAAAGCCGGCTTGTTCATTGCGATTAAGATATCACATTCCTCCACAACAGGAGACCCGATGGTTTTAGATGAAATGGTTACAGAACAGTTGGAAGTTCCTCCTCTTTGTTCTGGCCCATAGCTTGGGTACCAGGACACTTCCTTACCTTCACTACATGCCGCTTGAGCAAGAGTGAGACCAGTACTTAATACTCCTTGGCCACCGAAACCTACTATTTTAACTTTAATGTCATCAAAGTACTCTTCGATTTCCTTGATTTCCTTGCTTCTGTCTATTCCAAAGACTTTATCAAGAGTTTCAATGGAAAAATCACTTACAGGCCTTTCTTTAGGTTCTCTTTCCTTGGATAAATCCCTAAATCTTTTTACAGGGAATTCCTTACCCATTTCATTTACCAAGAAGTCTTCAACACCTTTTACATCTCTTCTTATATTGGTTGGACAAGGTGATAAAACTTCAACGAAAGCATAACCTTTACCTTCCTTTTGAATCATTAAAGCTTTTTTAATAGCTATTTTAGCTTTTCTAATGAGTTTAGGGTTTGCTAAGGAAACTCTTTCAATGAAGACAGGTGCCTTTAGGTTATCCAATAATTCGCATAAGTGCAATGGATATCCTGCAAAGTTAGCGTCCCTTCCGTTTTGACAGGTTACAGTCTTTTCACCAATCAATGTAGTTGGTGCCATTTGACCACCAGTCATTCCGTAAACAGTGTTGTTTACAAAGAAAACAGCTAATTTTTCTCCACGGTTAGCAGCTTGCAATGTTTCATTCAATCCAATGGAAGCTAAATCCCCATCTCCTTGATAACTCATTACAATAGCATTGTCTTCAGCTCTTGAAATACCAGTAGCTACCGCAGGAGCTCTTCCGTGTGCAGTCTGTACATTTCCACAGTTAAAGTAGTAGTATCCAAATACAGCACATCCTACAGGAGAAATCATTACGGATCTTTCTTGAATATCCAATTCATCCATCACTTCTGCAATCAATTTATGTAAAATACCATGACCGCAACCAGCGCAGTAATGAGTATTGTAAATGTCATTTCCTTTTCTAGGGAAGCTATCATATAAGGATTCTGGCTTTTTAATAACTTTTTCTTCAATTTCGCTCATTTGAACTTTTTCAACATTTTCATCAGTTACTTTAATATTATCCATTCTTTCACCTCCCTAATCTACAACCCTATGATTATAATAGTTATCATTATCTAATTCTTCCTGATATTCCTTATCATTTAGGTAGCTTGCATCATAATCCTTTTCATCACTATGAACCTTGTGACGTTCATCGATTCCTACCATCTTATAGATTTCATTAAGAATATCCTTAAGCTCAATTACATTTCCACCCATTCTGTTTACCAAATGGACATCATCGTAATTAGCTGCTGCCTTTACATCTTCTCTCAATTGCCCGTTACTCATTTCAACAGAAACAAATTGGACACCATTATCTGCCAATTCCTTGATTCTTTTTTCTGGGAATGGGAATAAGGTGATTGGTCTTAAGAGACCTAATTTAATGCCTTTTTCTCTTGCAACATCAACAGCAGTTCTGGATAATCTGCTGCTTGTCCCATAAGCTACAATAACAATTTCAGCATCTTCAACCATATACTCTTCATAGACAACTTCATTTTGCCTGATTGTTTCATACTTTTCCTGAATTTGGAAGTTAAAGTCTTCTAATTGATTGAAGTCAAGGAAAATTGAAGTCACTAAATTGTTCATGGTTTCCTTATTGCCTCTTACAGCCCATGATTCATCAATTTCTGGATTGACTGCTTCTTTAGGGAATCTTAAAGGTTCAGCCATTTGACCTAATACTGCATCAGCAAGGACAACAACAGGGTTTCTGTATTTGGTTGAAAGCTCAAATGCTTTCATAGTGAAATCACACATTTCCTGAACGCTGTTAGGTGCCAATACTATATTTCTATAGTTTCCATGACCTCCACCTTTTACGATTTGATTATAATCTCCTTGTTCAGGACCGATATTACCTAAACCAGGACCTGCTCTCATAACATCTACAATTACTGCAGGCAATTCTGCACCAGCTAAAAAGGTGAATCCTTCTTGCATTAAGCTGATTCCAGGTCCAGATGATGCGCTCATAACTCTGTGACCGGTTGAAGCTCCACCGTAAATCATGTTTACAGAAGCCTCTTCACTTTCAGCCTGTACAAATTTTCTTCCTACCATTGGGAAATATTTGGATGCCTCATGGAGAATCTCACTTGCAGGAGTGATTGGATAGCCAAAGAAACAATCACAGCCAGCATATAATGCTCCGATGATTACAGCTGTATTTCCTTTTACGATTTGGTTACTCATTTAAGCATCTCCTTTAGGTTTTCTAGTCCTTCTAGGAATATGAACTTCAATAGCTAATGGTTCAGGACAAGTGTAATAACAATCTCCACAACCAATACAGCCTTCTCCAGTATATTCTGCATATTGATATCCACTATCATTAATCTCTTCACTTAATTTAAGGCATTCCTCTTTGCAAGCGCTTATACATCTTAAACATGCCTTACAATTGTTTTTGCTAATGACAGGATATGGTTTAATTTGATTTACCTTCATTTATTCACTATCCTATAATAAATTTAATTTTTTAATTTTATGAAATTGTTAATTTAATAAGATTGAGCATTGATTTTTCTTTTAAACTTAATCAGATTATTAATTAGAAATTTTAAAAAAATATAAGAAGAGAAAAAACTATTTAAGCTTATTCTCATCTTCAGTTCTGATTATCTTTCTTTGAATCTTACCACTGATTGTTTTAGGCAATTCTTCAACAAACTCAATCATTCTTGGATATTTATAAGGAGCGGTTTCATGCTTTACATGATTTTGAATATCCTTTTTAAGCTCTTCACTTGGCTTGAATCCTTTTGCAAGAACGATTGTTGCCTTAACAATTTGGCCTCTCAATTCATCAGGAACACCTGTAATTGCACATTCCAATACTGAAGGGTGAGAAATTACTGCGTTTTCCACTTCGTACGGCCCAATACGGTAACCGGAAGACTTGATTATATCGTCATTTCTACCGACAAATGTGTAATAACCGTCTTCATCCACATATGCAGTGTCTCCGCAGTGATAGTAACCATCATGGCACACTTCATCAGTCTTTTCTTGGTTTCTGTAATATTCCTTAAATAAACCTACAGACCTTTCTCCTGAAATGTCAAAACAGATTTCTCCTTCAGAACCAATGTCCACCACATTTTGGTCTGAATCCAAAAGCCTTATCTTATATGCAGGGGATGGTTTACCTACACAGCCAGTTTTAGATTCCATCCAAATGAAAGTAGCCAATGAAAGGGTTGTTTCGGTTTGACCGAATCCTTCTTTAATTTCAAGACCTGTAAATTCTTTAAATCTATTGAATACTTCAGGAGGCAATGGCTCTCCAGCTGTAGTTGCGTATTGGACATTTGAAAAGTCAAATTGGGACAAGTCTTCCTTAATCAGGAACCTGTAGATTGTTGGAGGTGCACAGAAAGTGTTTACCTTGTTTTCAATGATCTTTTCCATTAAATCCAAACCATTGAACCTTACATAATCGTAAACAAATACTGCAGAACCTGCAATCCATTGACCGTAGTAGTTACCCCATACTGCCTTACCCCATCCGGTATCAGCAGAGGTGTGGTGAACACCGTCTTCTACAACATTATGCCAGTATTTTGCAGTGATCAAGTGTCCAATTGCATAAGTATGAGCATGTGCAACCATTTTAGGGTTTCCAGTGGTACCGCTTGAGAAGTAAATAAGGAAAGTTTCATCCTCATGAGTTGCATCCTCTCCAGTTGGCCTTTCAAACTCATCACTCATCTTAGCGAGTTCCTCATCAAAGTTTAACCAACCTTCTTTTTCGATATTTCCTACAAGAGCTTTCTTAAGTTCAATGCCTAACTCTTCTTCACAAGCTTCATAATCAGGAATCAATTGGTCCTCTTCTACAGAGACAACCATTTTAATGCTTGCATTTTCCACTCTATAAATTATATCATGAAGTTTTACCATGTGAGTGGTTGGAATAGCTATTGCACCAATTTTGTGAAGTGCAGTCATGCAGATCCAGAATTCATACCTGTTTTTTAAGGTAAGCAATACTGCATCCCCTTTGTTAATTCCTTGGGATTTGAAGAAGTTAGCAGCTTTATTGGATAATTTTTTCATATCCAAAAAGGTGAAGACCTTCTTCTCGTTATCGTCACACCAAATCAATGCAAGCTTTTCTGGGTCTATTCTTGCATACTCATCCACTACATCAAAACCAAAGTTAAAGTCTTTGGGTACAGTAAATTCAAAATTATCGTAAAAATCCTTATAGGATTTGAAATCAACTCTGTTTACAAAGTTTCCTATTAAAGATGTCATTATATCACTCTATTTTTAATCTAAGCTAATACTCCCCTTGAATATAGCCATTAATCCTTCTTATTTTATTGTAAATTTTGTTAAATATCCATTATTTCAATATTAAATATTCATTATTTCAGTTATTCGTTAATATTTTCGTTTTTATATTCTATTTTAATTACATAATTACAGCTAAAAATTTAGCTTTTTCATCGTTTAAAGCAATCATTGCATGTTCACAAGTTGCATCAAAGAATATAGAATCTCCTTCGTTTAAAATAATCTCATTGTCTTTAATGAATATTTTAACAGTTCCTTCAAGAATATAGTTAAATTCTTGACCTGCATGTGAATTCAAAGAAGGAATAGCATCTTCTTTAGGATCAACAGTTACAATAAACATTTCAGCTTTTTTATGAACAAATTTCTTACATAAGTTTTCATACTTATATTCTTTCCTTCTGTCAACAGCAAAACCTTTGTCTGCTCTTGTAACATCAAAATAAGTCATACGAGTTTCTTCACCAGTAAGAATCAAAGCTAAATCAACATTGAAAATCTGTGCAATTTGGTATAAGAAACTAGCTGGAATGTCAATAATACCATTTTCATATGAAATATAAGTTTCTTCGTCTACATCAAGTTCTTTAGCAATTTCTTCTGTTGTAATATCGGATAATTCTCTTAATTCTCTAATTCTCATACCGATATCTTTGTTTACGTCACTCATTTTAACCATCTTTTGATTTTTGTTTTTTAAATTTTAATTGTTTTGTTTTATTAATTTATTATCTATGCTTATATATTTAATATATTATATAATACATAGCATTAATTAAATATGTAATTAAACTAATATAAAGATTATGGTAAAAACTACTTAAAAACTATAAAAAAATAATAAAATTAGGAGATATTGCTTAATTAACTGAATTAAGATATTTTTTCAAGTATTATTGAAATAAAGACTTGATAGGGTTATATCTTTTGAAATAAAAGGAAATTTTTATCCCATTTCAACAAAACAAATAGTGACAAAAATGATTTTTATAAAAAAGTTTATATTAAATAAAACAATAATAGTATACTAAATAATAAAAATTTTAAAATTTACATTATACTAACAAATACATTAAACTAATGATAAAATGAATGGAGGGACTAGTATGGTAAATAGAGAAGACTGCGTAATATTTAAACAAGAATACGGAAATGAATTATTAGTTAATCAAGCACACGTTGGAATCAGAACAAAAGAAGATGGAATGATGTCTTTTAACCTCAGAGTTCCTAAAGATCAAATCAACGATATTGAATCATACTTTAAAGGATTTAAAATCCCTGAACCAATTCTCATTGACATTGCATGCACTGGAAATATCCACTGCTACTTTAAGGGAATTTCACCAATCATTGAAAAACCTGAATATTCCTTTATTTCAGTAACTGTTCAAGAATTAAAGCAAGAAATAGTCGATGAAGAACAGGAAATTGGCATTCCTGCACATGAATGTGTTGGCTGCGGTTTACACTAGTTCAATAAAAATCAAGGTTCAACTTTTATTTGTTGAACCAAATAACTTTTTTTAAATCTTTTTTAAAAATACTAAAACTTAATCTCTTTTTTTAAAAAAAACAAAAATAGAATAAAATTAAAAATGTTTACTATTGTATCTATTACATGTAAACTATTTATTATTATAAAAATTAAACAATGCAATTTAATGAATTTTAGCTATCACAGAAATGATACGAGTTAAGCTTCTATGCATTTTAATTTCATACCTTTCCAATAATATGAAACCTACATCATTGAGGAGTGAATCGATATCTAATGTATGTGGACTAGCCATCACTAAAAGTGCATCTTTCTTCATACTATGTTCAATTGATTGCAGGAATTCACTGAATATTCCAGAAGTACCTTCACCACAGGTAGTTGTGGAAATTCCATAAGGCGGATCTGTAACAACTGCATCAACCTCTTCATACATTTCAAGTTCACGGACATCAACAACATGAGTCTTATAGTTTGTGATTCCAGCATATTCCAAATTAGTTGCAGTGCCTTTTTTCATTTTCCAGTCAATATCACAGCCAATTACCTTACATCCAATAAGACCTGCTTCAATAAGGATTCCTCCAGTACCGCAGAAAGGATCAAGAACGACATCACCCTCTTTAACCCTGGCTAAATTAGCCATGCATCGAGCAAGTTTAGGACTCATGCAACCTGGATGGAAAAATGGTCTCTTATGAGGTTTCATCTCTTCAAAATACTTCTTATTAAGCTGATATTTTCCGTAACAGAGATAAACATGATTATGATGAACTACAACTCTAATGAATGATTTAGGGTCAGATAAGTTAACTGAAATGTTTTCAGTGCTTGTTAAGATCAAATGACCTACTCTCCTTTCAGTAGCTACGGTATCTATTTCAGTGTTGAATCTTTTAACTCTGACTGCAAAGTTCTCATCAACATATTCTGACCAGTCAATAGCTTTGACAGCATTGTCCAAATCCTCATAATCGCATTCATCTATCAATTGATGAACCTCATGAGTGTATCCTAACCTTCTAACGAAAATCCTATAGTAATCATCAAAAACATCCTCATCAAGATTTCTTAAAATTACTAATCCTGGACAAACTATTTCCAATTCTGTCTCTATTTCCTCTATTTCCAAAACTGCCCTAAGTTCAGCCAATGGTAGTTTGTCATGTTCTTGTGATAAGATTAACAATAAATCCATTTTTTATCTCCAATTTTTAAATCAATAATAAGTATTTAATAAGCATTATAATAGCCAAATTTTAGCCAATTCCCTTTTATGGATTGCTGGCAATAATGTTAGAACCAATCCTCTTTTCAAGAATTCCTTAACAAGTATTGATTGATTATCCATATCTCCATATTCAGATATTAGCTTATCTGCTTCCTTTTCCTTTAGTTTTTCAAAGAAATAGTCCAAATCATCATCTGACAATGTGCATAATGTTTTTTGAACCTTAAACTGATAGGAAAATTCCTTTATGAATCTTTCTTCAAAATCCTCTTGATAAGATTTGAGACAATCTTGTAATATCTTGCTGTCATCATGAGTCTCCTTTTCAAGG
>NZ_JAFRJO010000023.1 GCF_017432245.1 Methanobrevibacter sp. | reverse complement strand
TTTAGCAAAAAAAGGAAATTATGACATAGTTTCAGGTGCATTTTTAAGATTCAACGATGATAAAACATGGATGGAAATAATTTCAAAATACATTTATGAAGACCTCCATGAAACTATGGAAAACATTCAGCTGAAAGACTATCCAAATCTGACATGGGATATGCTTATATGGAATAAGTTGTATAAAAGGGAACTTCTAGAAAAAAACAAGATTCAATTTCCTTTGGGACTAAGATTCCAAGACAATTTATTTTCAATGGAGGTCATTTCAAAAGCTTCTAGCATTGCTTTAATACCGGATTACGTATATTTCTGGAGAGTGAGAAATATAGGAGAATCTGAAACACAGCAATACAATATAAAGAGAATGCACGATTTGATTAAAGTCTTTGGATTAGTAAATGAATTCATCAAAGAAAACATACACGATAAGAACGTATTGGCTACAAAATACCTCAAATGGCTAGTATATGATATTCCAGGATACATAAGAATAATACCATCATACCCTAAGGAAAATCATGAATTTTTGCTGGAAAGCATATATGACATTTATGAATCAATCCCAAAGGAATACACCAAGGACTTAAATACTCATTTTACCTTATTGTATGAAATGCTAGAAAATAAGGACTGGGAAAGTCTATTGCTATATGGATCTAATGATTACAAAAATAATCCTGTTTTACCGGATGGGCTTGAAGAAGAGTATGTGAAAAAAATTGACTTCAAAAAAGATGCTTTAGATGAATGCTTAGACATTTATACAAGAAAAGTGTCTAAAGATGGAAACCACATTAATTTCAAGATAGGGTATTTAATGCCATACATTTCAAATGATGAAAATCATGAAATCCATGTTAAAGTTGTCAGCCCAGATTCTGAATATGAATTGGACTCCAAATATATTAAAGGAGATGAATTTTCAATAGATGTTGATTCCTTAGGCTTTGGAGAAAGCACCCTGATGATGACATACAAGGCTGATGGAATTGAGAAGGAATACTATTTGAAAACATCAGAAAGGGAATCCTATTGCTATGATGATTTTGATGTTGAGATTGCACGTGGTAATGCAAGTGACTTAAGACTCATAAAACGCCATAAAGGAAAATCAGACTATACTATTAAAGAAGTTGATTTCGAGGATGGAGATTTTATAGAGCTGAAAGGAATATCAAGCAACACTATAGAAAATATTTCAATCAAGGATTATTTAGACTTTGTTGAATTCAAATATCCTATAAAATATGAAAGAATTAATGATGCAGAGCATCAATTTGTCGTTAAAATCCCATATAATGACCTTTTAAAAGTTCCTGTTAAAAAATGGGATTTTTATCTTGATGGGGAATTTAATAAAATCCATTTAGAGGAAGATTTGGAATTTATCAATGAAAAATACAGAATATTTCTAAAGAATTATGGAAATAGAATTGTTTTGGAATTATACAGATATAATCCAATCGAAACCATTGAAAAATTAGAAAGTGAAAAAATCAGATTATCTAATGAAAAGCAAGGATTAATTAAAGAAAAAGAACAATTGAAGCAAGATATTAATAAAATTTCAAAAGAAAAAGAAGAATTAACAAATAAAAAACAAATAATCGTTAAAGAAAGAGATGAACATGAAGAAAAAAATAGGATATTGGAAGAGAAAGTAAAAGAATTTAAAAACAGAAAAGATGTTAGAGCAGTAGACTTCATTAAAAAAATACTGCATAAATAATTAAAAAAAATTATAATATGAAAATTCAATTAAAAAAATGCAAAAAATATAAAATTTATAATAGGTAATTAATTTTACCTATTAATTAAAATTATTTACTTAAAAAGCTTTTTTTCTTATTTGCATTATACTCAATAACTGCCTGTAAAAACTCTGCGTCTTCACTTATAGCTATTGCAGGAACGTCCTTGTCGAGACAATGACTTTCCCAGTATGGATGGTCTCTGTAAATGAAAGTGTGTGAAGGGTTCACTCTAGGATCTAAAATGAAAAGTTCCCTTAATTCCTCATAATTGATTCCTTCCTTTTCTGCAATTTCAAAGAATTGGCTGCAAAATGAAACTTTAGTTGCAAGCCATGAATTTCCCATATACTTTACAACTTCGGCGGTTTTTGAATCAGTTATATTGAATTTATGTCTTGCATCATATACATTTTGAAGAATCTGAACAACTTTTACACAATCTTCCTTTTCTCCAGCCAGTATGGTAAAATCAAATTTAAAATTATTGTTATGTTGAGTTGATCCATAAAATTCCGGAGAAAATATAACAGTTTGATTGGTTTCTTCTTTAATCAGTTCAGTTGTTCCTGGAAGAATTGTGCTTTTAATTACGAATATGCCATCTTTTTTCATTTTATCCTTATTTTCATTGATTGCATTGATGACTTCACTGTAATCACAAGGAGTTTCATCATCAATAAATGGAGTATTCACACAAACAAAGGCTAAATCATATCCTTCTTCCAATGAATGTTGGGAAATTCTATTGACATTTGGATTATATTTATCAAGAATGTCTGGAGACAAGGATTCTATTTCTTTTTCCAAATTCCTTCCAACGACTCCATAACCAATAATCAATACATTATGCATTTTTTTCTGCTCCTTAATTTTAATAATTATTCGATGATGAAATTTTAATGATTATTTAATATAAACTTTACTAAATTAAATATTAATTCATATGAAATGATTATGTAAAAATAATAAAAAAAGAAAAGATTAAATAAGAACTAAAAAAGCTCTTATCAATCCTATTTAGCTCCAATGACCTTATTGATATAAGGCACTCTATCCAATAAAGCCATTACAATCCATGAAATTCCTAAGGAACCGACAAACAATAATAGAACCAACATCTTATAATGAACATGATGCAATACAAGTGCTAAAACCAGGTTCATGAATATTTGTTGAGTCAAGTAGATTCCATAACTGTATTTTGCCAATGAGAATACTGATTTTCTAAATATTCCATCAGGATTGCTGAAGAAGCCTATGTTAATGTTTAGCTGGGAAATATTCTTAAATGTTAAGAATATACCTATTACCTCAATAGCTAAAAATATGGAATATCTTTCAAATTGATAGATTGTGGAAGTGTCAGATAATAAATAGGATCCGAATACGCAAGAGAATGCACCAACAATAAGTATGGCTAATGAAACCCAAATGTTATTCAATAGCTTGCGTTGTGTGTGTCTTAAGTAATATCCTAATACCACCATACCAATCGGCCCTGAGAAGTAAGACAATTTAATTGGGAACGGTGTGAATAAGGTAAAGTCAAATATGCATGTAATCAACCAAAAGACTAAAAAGTATTCCGCTTCCTTCAAGTCAGCATGGAGAAGCCACTTATTGAATATTGGCATGATTAAATAAGTACCTAAAATCATCCAGAAGAACCAATATGGACGGAATCCTACATTCTCAGCCATATAGGATTTGCAAAGGTAGTCCAAGAATGATGGAATGTCAAATGTTTTGATTGTGTATAATTTAATTGAATGCAAAGCATCTGGATAATAGAATGATATCACTACAAGCAAAAGACTTAAAGTGAAACCCCAGAATAGGAATGGAGCCACGATTCTAGGAATTCTTTTGCCTAAAAATGTTTTAATATCCCAAACACGACCTAATGACAATGCCCCGGATAACATTAAAAACAGATCAACACCACACCTAAAGCAAGTAGCTAAAACATCAGTCATGACCCAATTAAATGAAGGGATGACTGCATAATCTGGATATATAATATAACCTGCTTTGGATACAATATGATATAAAATTACAGATATGATTGCCAATGCTCTTAAGCAATCAAAATAAAATATGCGTTTCTTTTTCTTCTTTTCAACGCCAACTACTTCACTCATAAAAATCAAAACCTCTCAATCTTAATTTTTTTATTTTCATTAATATATAATTAACTGAAAAATATTATTAATCCCTTTATTGGCGATTTTAATATATTTATAAATAATAGTATAAACATAAATTGAATTATAATAAAATAGTATGTTCTTAAATTTATTCTTGAATTTATTAACAAAAAATTGAAAACAAATTTGAAATAATATGTTCTTAAATTTATTCTTGAATTTATTAACAAAAAATTGCAAACAAATTTGAAATAATATGTTCTTAAATTTATTCTTGAATTTAATAAGTGAAAATTGCAAACAAATTTGATTAAAGGGAGATAGAATGGTTCCAAAAGTCATGATAATTCTTGGAAGTGCATCTGATAAGGATGTGGCACTTAAATCCATTAAAATTTTAGAAAAGCTTCAGATTCCATACAGCCTTAAAGTTGCATCTGCACATAGAACCCATGATAAGGTTAAAAAACTTGTTATGGATGCAACAAAAGAAGGTGTGGAAGTGTTTATAGGAATAGCTGGACTTGCAGCACACTTGCCTGGTGCAATAGCTGCATATACACATAGGCCTGTTATCGGCGTTCCCGTTGAAGGTGCAGTCGGAGGCCTTGATGCATTGTATGCATGTGTGCAAATGCCTTTCCCTACAGCTGTAATAACCGTTGGAATAAATAGGGCAGACAACGCAGCAATAATGGCAGGTGAAATCATAGCAAGCTATGATGAAAAGATTGCCCAAAACATTTCCGACTTGCGCGAGGAGTATCAAAGAAAAGTTGAAGCTGGAGAGGAAGACCTGATTGATAGCATTGAAGGGGAATACTTCCAAAAAGACTTCCTTGCTGATGAAAAGTATGAAAAGATTGAATTTGAAGAGCTTGATGACACTCCAGATGTAATGATTCTTGCTGGAAGCTATTCAGATATGGAAATAGCTAAGGATGTTGCAATATTGCTTGAAAGAATGAAGATTGAATATAAGCTTGATTACATATCTCCAATAAGACATGCAAAAGACTTTGAGTCATACATGAGCAAAAGGAACAATGCAAAGATATTCATTGCTATCAGCGGCTTGTCAGCACTGGTGGCAGGCAGTATTGTTGCATTAACTGAAAAACCTGTTATTGGAGTTCCTTGCTCCAAAAAACTAGATGGGCAAGATGCATTGCTCACAATGGCAAACATGCCTCCAGGAGTGCCTGTAGGAACTGTTGGAATCGATAATGGAAGAAATGCCGCAATAGTTGCAAGTGAAATCCTTGCAATATCCAATAAGGACATTGAAAAGAACTTAAAATGGATCAAGTATAAAAATGCTGATTTATAGTTAAAAAACATGCCTATGCCTTTTATTGAAATTTATAAAATTTATTAAATTATTGAAATTATTAATAATTGAAATAATTGAATTGTGATGAATTGTTGAATATTATTGAAAATACGTGAATAATATGGCGCCTAATAAAATCAAAGCTGCAACATTAAAAATCAAGGATAGAATGATGAATTCCTTGATTTACAATGCTTATTACCATTCAAAAGTGAATGATAAAATAGTTTATCTTGAATCAAGGGATGGGAACGATTTCACAGGAAACGTACTACGTATAGCAGAGGAGCTTTCAACAGGAAAATATGGCGACTACAAGATATATGTTTTTGCAAGAAAGGAAGTGCATCCTAAAATCAAGGCACTTGAAAAAACGTATAATCTTAAAATTCATAAGCTAATTGCAAAAGAGGCTCTTGCAACAAGAATCCTTGAAAAGGCCAAATACATTATTCACGATTCAGGCATAAGGCCAAAATATGTAAAGCGTCCAGAACAGATAGTTCTAAACACTTGGCATGGGACTCCACTGAAATTCATGGGAGTGGACAACACTGCTGAGGAACACAGAATAGGAAATGTGCAGCATCCATTCCTATCTGCAAACTATCTATTGTATCCCAATGACTATATGCGTGAAAAGATGTTGAGTGCATATATGATGGAAAAGATATATCCTGGAAAGATATTGATGGAAGGATACCCAAGAAACAGCGTATTCTTTGATGATGAAAGACGGGAAAACTTGAAGATGGAGTTAAATCTTCAAGGAAAGGAAATCTTTGTCTATATGCCAACCTTCAAAGGCATTCTAACGGATAGAAAAGACAAAGAGCAGAAAGAGAAAATAGAAAAATTCCTTGAAGACATTGACGAGAGATTGAATGACAATCAATTGCTGCTTGTGAAATTGCATGTTTATAATCGCTCAAAATTAAACTTTGATAAATTCAATCATGTTAAGCCAATTAAAGAGGGTTATGAAACCTATGATGTGCTTAATATGGCTGATGTCCTAATTACTGATTATTCAAGTGTCTTCTTTGATTTTGCAAATACAAGACGCAAAATCGTTCTTTTCAATTATGATGAAGAGGACTACATGGCTTATCGCGGAACATATTTCCCACTTAAAGACTTGCCATTTCCAAAAGTGCAGACAACTGATGATTTGCTTAAAGAGCTGAACTCTCCAAAAGACTATGATGACAGTGCATTTATAGAGAAATATTGCACCTATGATAATCCAGATGCAGCTAAAAACATCTGCAAACATATATTCAATGAAGAAAAGGTCTGTAGAGAAGAAAAAATAGAAAATCCAAATCCAAATATTTTGATTTGGGGTGGAGACCTAAAGAACAATGGAATCACATCTTCCCTAATCAGCCTTCTATCAAATGTAGATAGAGAAAAATATAACTTTTATATATCTTATCGACAATGGGAAAAGGATATTGTGGAAAATCATGAGGAAACATTCAAGAGAATTCCTGAAAATGTGGAATTGATGCCTTTAAGATCCAGAATAAACCCTACAATAATCGAAACAATAAGGCTCATGAGATTCATTAGAGCCAAGAAAAACAAGAAATTCCCAAAGTCTTTAGAAAAGCTATTCAAGCGAGAGCTTAATAGGACCTACCCAGGATTCCCATTTGATGGAATGATAAACTTCGTAGGCTATGGAATTGATGAACAGATATTATTTGCACAAAGCGGTGAAAAAAGCAGTGTCTGGGTTCATAATGATATGGTACAGGAAATCAAGACCAGACAGAACCAAAACATTAACACATTAAGGGAAGTGTATAATGCTTATGATAATGTAGTGGTGGTTTCTCCAGATTTGATTGAACCTACAAGCCAAATAAGTGGAAGAAAGGACAATATAAAAATTGTCCATAATATCAACAACTATGAAAAAATCAAGGAAAATGGTGAAAAGGAATTACAGATAGACAAAAATACAGAAATAGTCACCGATAATCCTAATGGAATTTCTGGAGTCTTAAGGGAACCAGGAAAGAAGATAATAACCATTGGCCGTTACTCTCCTGAAAAAGGGCATGACCGCTTGATGATTGCTTTTGATGAGATATGTGATGAGTATCCAGATACTCAATTGATTATAATTGGAGGGCATGGAGAATTATATGACCAAACCAAAAAACTGAGAAGTGAATTGAAATATGGAAAAAACGTTACTCTAATCAAATGGATTTCCAATCCTATGCCTATATTGAAAAAATGCGACTTGTTCGTGCTATCCTCATATTATGAAGGATGGCCTATGGTTTTGATGGAGGCAGACACTTTCAATATTCCTGTACTTGTGACAGACATTCAAGGCACCCAATGGATGAAAGACTATGGAGGAAGAATTGTTGAAAACTCACAGGAAGGAATACTGAAAGGACTATTCGAGTTTATGGAAGGAAATTCCAGTTGCTTGAACATCAATTATGAAGAGTACAATGAAAAAGCAGTGCAAGAATTTTATGATATAATAAATTAATTGAAAAATACTATGATGAATTTTACCCTATAACTATTAATAATGTGAAGTGAGATTATGGCAAACGACATGAAAATTATTCAAATTGATAAGGCTGTGGAAACTGAATATGAAGCAGCTAAAATACTGAGACAATACCCTAAGGATACTGTAATACTAAATAATGTAGTTGGATATGATATGCCAATAGTATCCGGAATATGCAATACAAGAGAAAAGATAGCTGATTCCCTCGGTTGTCAAGTTGATGAGATACTTTATAAGATAATTGATGGAATGAACAATCCAACTCCTATTAGCAAATTCATTGATTTGGCAGATGAATACGATAGCAAAAGAGTGGATTTAGGTAAAATACCTATCCTTACACACTATAAGCGTGATGGTGGAGCATACATAACCGCTGGTGTCGTGTTTGCTCGAGATCCTGAAACAGGCATTCAAAACGCTTCAATCCATAGGATGTTGGTTCTTGAAAAGAACAAGTTAGCCATTCGTATCGTGCCAAGAAACCTTTACACCTACTTCCAAAAAGCAAAAGACTTGGGAAAGGACTTAGACATCTCAATAGCTATTGGTATGGAGCCATCCATTCTTCTTGCATGCACAACCTCAATCCCAATAGATGCTGATGAAATGGAAGTTGCAAACAGATTCAAGAACGGTGAATTGGAATTGGTTGAATGTAAAAACGGCATAAATGTTCCAGAGGCAGACATCATCTTTGAAGGTAAGATATTGATAGATGAAACCGCTCCTGAAGGTCCATTTGTAGATTTGACAGACACTTACGATTATGTAAGGGAAGAACCTGTTATCAAGCTAAGCAAAATGTACATCAAAAAGGAAAACCCAATGTATCATGCTATCCTTCCAGCAGGTTTTGAACATAAATTGCTACAGGGCATGCCTCAAGAGCCAAGAATCTTCAATGCAGTGAAAAACACTGTCCCTACTGTACAGAATGTCGTTTTAACAGAAGGAGGCTGCTGCTGGTTACATGCTGCAGTATCCGTCAAAAAGCAAACTGAAGGAGATGGAAAAAACATCATTATGGCTGCACTTGCTGCACATCCATCATTAAAGCATGTTGTTGTAGTGGATGAGGATGTTAACATATTCGACCCACAGGACATTGAATATGCAATAGCTACACGTCTAAAAGGTGATGATGACATAATCATTGTACCTAAGGCAAGAGGTTCTTCCTTAGATCCTAAAGCTTCTGAAATCGATGGAACAACCACTAAAGTTGGTGTAGATGCAACCAAATCAATCTTAGAGCCTGAAAAATTCGAAAGAGTGAGCTTTAGTGAATAAATAGGATAGATAAAATCTAAATGAATGATAGTGATGAAAAATCTATACAGATGGTGGTTTAATGTATAAGGTAGGAGTTATTGGCGCTGGAAGTTTAGGAACAGCATTGGCCCAAACTGTAGCTGAAAATGTGGATGTTGTATACCTGCATTTGAGAAGAGAGGAATTGGCTAAATCAATTAATGAAACCAGATTTAATGATGAATATTATCCTAATACCCAATTGAAGGAGAATATCATTGCAACTACTGACTTGAATGACTTGGAGGAATGTGAAATAATCTTCCTATCAATTCCATCCTCTGCTTTCAGAACAACTCTTGAAAGCATGAAATCCATTGTAAATGAAGATACAATACTTGTAACTACTGCAAAAGGTATTGAGTACCCTTCCTTAAAGACTATGGGGAACTTGATTGAGGAATATTATGATGACAGCTTTGTAGCATTATCCGGTCCAAACTTTGCATCTGAAATAATGTTGAACCTTCCAACCGTGTCAAACATTTCTTCAAGAAATATGGAAAATTCCAAAAAAGTCAAGAAAGTATTGACTACCAAGCAATTTAAAGTGAAAATATTAGACGATGTCATTGGGCTTGAAATATGCGGTGTAATTAAAAACATCAATGCAATAGCTAATGGAATCTGTGAAGGAATGGATATAAATGAAAATGCCAGATACGGTGTATTGACCAAAGGATTCAATGACACAATAAAGATCATAAAAAGCATTGGCGGTGAAGAGTCAACAGTAACCGAATACTGTGGATTTGGAGATTTGGTACTCACTTCAACCTCCCTTGAAAGCAGAAACCACACACTTGGTATGCTATATGGTCAAAGAATAATTGTTGATGAAAAGGCAAGCGGTATTGTCTTTGAAGGAAAAAACTCAATTAGGGCCATAAAAGACATTTGTGAAAGAAATGATATTGAAAGCGTGATTGTAGACTTTGTATATGATGTTATCATAAATAGGGTTCCTCCTCAATTGGCATTCAGGACTCTGTGGAAAAACATTGAAAAATAATTAAAATCAGTTAAAAATAGAATTGCTTAAAAAATAAAAATTGCTTAAAAATTTAAATTAATTGAAAATCTCATGAGAAAAAAACAAAATGGATGATAAAATGATTGGTGTAATGTTAGCAGCAGGAATGGGCACAAGATTAATGCCTCTAACTAAAGATATTCCAAAGGCTTTACTAAAGATTAATGAAACTACCTTGCTTGAAAGGATGATTAAAAACTGCATAAATGCAGACATAAGCAAATTCATAGTTTTGGTAGGATACAACAAGGACAAGGTCATAGACTTATGTCCTGAATTGGCTGAGAAGTATGATATAGAAATCAAAACCATTGCAAACGAGAAATACGATGTAACAAACACTTCTGTATCAACCTATCTTGCAAGCAAATACATTGAGGAAAATGACTTGGATGATTTTATTTTAGTGAATGGTGACAATGTTGTAGATCCTGAAATCATTTCAAGACTTGCAGAAACCAAGAACACCGGAATGATCATCGATAACTTCAAGGAGCTTAATGAAGAATCATTCAAGTTAATCATAGATGATGAATCCTTCAATGAAGACAAGACAATAGCTAACGGCAAAATCAATTCAATTGGAAAAGGATTGGATATCCCATCATCAACTGGAGAATTCATTGGAGTCTCTAAAGTGGTAAGTGATGATGTCGCTGAATTCAATAGGATTTTGGAAGGATTGATTGAAGAGGACCCTCAAAACTATTATGACTTTGCATACAAGGAATTGAGCAATATAAAAACAATCGACTTTGTCTTGACCAATGGTCTCAAATGGACTGAAATCGATGACCATAACGATTGGGAAACTGCTCATAAGCTTATAGAGGAACTTGAAGGATAATAAATTTATAAGGGATAATATGAAGGGAAAAATCAAGAATATAATGTCAAAAACCGTTAAGGCAGTTTATAATTTATCCAGCCATATTATTCCTGCAAACAAGAAAATCATTCTTTTTGAATCAAGCAATGGACGAAATTATACTGGAAGCCCAAAATACATCTATGAAGAGATTCTAAATCAAGGCCTTGAAAATGAATTCAAATGTGTCTGGTCACTTACAAATACAAATACAGAAATCCCTGGAAATGCTATAAAAGTCAAAAGGTCATTTCCTAAATTCCTATATTACACCCTTAGAAGCGGAACTTGGATTTATGATACAAGACACCTATATTACCTTAAAAAGAATAAGAAAACAAAATACATCCAAACATGGCATGGAACTCCACTTAAGAAATTGGCCTTGGATATGGATTTCCTAAATACTGACGGCAATGATGACATCAATGAGTATCATGAGGATTTCAGAAAAAACAGTGCATTTTGGGATTATCTAATTTCACAAAACAAATTTTCCTCTGAAATATTCAAAAGGGCATTTGACTTTAAAGGGGAAATGCTTGAAATAGGATACCCTCGCTGTGACATTTTAATAAACAAAAACAACAGCGAAGAAATTGATGAAATAAAGAACCGACTCAATATCCCTAAAGACAAAAAAATCATTCTTTATGCCCCTACATGGAGAGAAAACAAATTCTATAACAAAAGTGCATTCAAGTTTGATACTGAAATGGACTTTGATGAAATGCACAATCAGCTAAGGGATGATTATATCCTAATAGTCAAGTTCCATTATTTAGTCAAGGAAAACATTGACTGGAGCAAATACGGAGACTTCATAATTGAATGTGATGCAGATTGGGATATTCAAGAGCTTTACTTGATATCTGACATTATGATAACAGACTATTCCTCTGTCATGTTCGATTACTCCATACTCAAAAGGCCTATGATATTCTTCACCTTTGACCTGGATGACTATAAAAACAATTTAAGAGACTTTTACTTTGATATGATGGAAGAAGTGCCAGGGCCTATATGCAAGACAAATGAGGAAATGATCTCCTACATTAAAAATTTCAATAGGGAGGATTATGATAAGGAGTATGGTGAAAAGTACAAGCGCTTCAATGAAAAATTCAATCAATTCGATGATGGGAATGCATCTAAAAAAGTTATAGAATTGATTAAAAATGAGTTAAAAAATTGATGAAGAATATATGAGTTAAAAAATTGATTAAAAATCAATGAGTTAAAAAATTGATGAAGAATATATGAGTTATAAAATTGATTAAAAATCAATGAAAAAAATTTCTTATTTTAAAACAAAATTCAACTTATGGCCACAATTTGCGCAATGGCCATTATCTATTCTATTTTTATCACTATTGCAATATCTTTCCCTTGCAATCAAAAGCTCGCCGCAATTTGGGCAATAGCTATTATTATCAGCAGGCATATTTCCCAAGTAAACGTATTCAATTCCCATATCAATAGCTATTTCCTTAGCTCTCAAAAGATAATCTATTTTTGTTGGAATCTTATCGCTCATCTTATGCATTGGGAAAAACCTTGAAAAGTGAATGGGAACCTCTTCTCCCAATTCCTCCAACACGAAATTGCAAATTGATCTTATATGACTCTCATCTGTGTTTAAATCATTTATCAAAAGAGTGGTTATTTCCAAATGAGACTTACTTTGATAAATGCTTTTCAAATTGTTAAGAACTATATCCAATTTCCCTCCACAGATTTCCCTGTATAACTTATCATCGAAGAACTTCAAGTCAATGTTGAATGCATCAATAAACTTTAGTGTTTCATCCAATGATTCCTCACTCATATAGCCATTGGAAACATAGACATTCTTAAGATTTTCCCTATGTGAAATCAAAGAAGTTTCACGGGCGAAGTCAAAGTATAACGTAGGTTCATTATAGGTCCAAGAAATCGATAGGCAATTATCATTAATAGCATTTTTAACGATGGTTTCTGGTAGTATTTGAGTTGAGTTGAATTCATTATAAGAATTCATTGAAAGCATATAGTTCTGACAGTTCAAACATGAGAAATTACACCCAAAACCACCTATTGAGTATGTTGAAGAGCCAGGCAAGAAGTGATACAAAGGCTTCTTTTCAATAGGGTCTGTATGGCATGATGCAATTCTTTGATAGTTAATTGAAAACAATTTGCCATCTATGTTTTTTTGAGTCTTGCAGAATCCTAAACCTTCATTAGCTATTTTACACATCCTCCCGCATAGATTGCATTGTACTTGTTTAGGAGCTGATGAATCATCTTCATATAATTTAGTGTAAAAGTTGGATTCCTTCATCATAAAAACACCTGATAAAAATGAGTTTATTGTTGCTTATTTGAGATGTAGATAACCTCTTGAACTTATTTTTTCAATTTGACCATTTGAGAGTACTATTTCAACTGTATCGTCACCAGTGATTTCACCTATTACATAATAATTCATTTCTGTTGACAATTGATCCCTTAGTTCTTCGTTTATTGTAAACAGGAATTCAAAATCCTCTCCAATATGCATGAACAAATCAAGGTAACTTAAACCTAATATATTAGCTATTTCCTTGAATTCATTCTCTACAGGAAGCTTAACCTCATAGATCCTTATCCCTTTAGTATAGGAATTGGAATTGTTGTCATGACAATACTTTTTATCTGAATTCAAAATTTCATAAAATTCGCTTGCAAGGCCATCTGTAATGTCTGTTGCAGAAACTCTATTGCTTTCTATATTGCAGTCTCTTAAGATATGACCTTCTTCATATTTTGCCTCTGGCTTTAATGCCTTTAAAAGAGCCAAATCAATGATTGTTGGATCTATTTGATTGATTTTGTATATCTTTTCCTGATAGAGATCCGGATCTTTTTCCTTAAGGTCCAATAATTCAAATCCAAGTGCAGCATATCCCAATTCTCCACTTATGCAAACCAAGTCCCCTTTTTCAAAGCCATATTTCATCAATGCCTTATCCTTATAAACCTGACCAATGGCTGTTCCTGAAATTATTATCTCATTTGCCTCGTTGGTATCACCGCCTATGAGGGGAATACTGTAATTGTCACAGGCACTGATGACTCCACATATCAAATCGTCAAAGTCATCCAATAAGGTATCCTTTGGAATAGCTATGTTCAATAGGAATCCAATGTTATCTGCACCCATGCTGGCAAGGTCGCTTACATTGACTACAACTGACTTGTACCCCATTTGAAAATAAGTCATGCCTTTTGGGAAGTGGCTTGATTGAATCAGCATGTCTGTTGAAGTGACTAAATAGCTATTGTCATCTATGTCAATGCTTGTAAGTGCAGAATCGTCTCCGATTGATGTTGCAAAATTGGAAAGGTCCATATCATAGTCAAATCCGTAAATGGAGCATGTTTTGGATTTTTCTATGATTCTTTCAATAAGTCCTTTCTCACCAATTTCAGAGACTTTTATTTGGCTTGTTTTCATATGAAGATATTTGATTTTTTTAATATAAAAAATGTTTTAAAAAAAGTTAAATAAAAATTAGAATATTAAGCTCTTGAATTGCTTTTTCATGCAAATGCATAAATCGTCTCCTTCAAAGATGCCGAAATTATCGATAATTTCATAATCCAGTTTCCTATATAGATTGATTGCTGCCTCGTTGTCTTTGCCTGTTTCGATAACAGCGTACTTGAAATTCTCTTCCATAGCCAATTTCTCAAGCTGCTTTATAAGCTTATATGCAATTCCTTTTCTTCTGTATCTCTTTTTGACATAGACCCTTCTGATTTCAATTGTGTCCTTGTCAATCAATCTGAAGCTTGCACATGCAATCGGCTTTCCCCAATTCAAGGCAAGTATTACAATATGGGGATCTGTCAATGCATTGTGATCATTATATCTTTCAACTACATCCCCAAGCTTGAAGAAGTATTCATTGTCCAGCTGCCTTGTAAGCTCAATGAACCTTTCATCCTTCTCATTAGTAATGACTGATTCCATATTATCACTTCATCATTTCTTTAGTTCTGTAGTGTTTCCTACCTTGGCAAGCTCATGCTCCCAAACTCCAGGATTTTCACTTACAAAGCTTTCAAATAGCTCCTTGCATCTTGAATCATTTAGAACAATAATCTCTACATCGTTATCTTTCAAGAGACTTTCAGCTCCCATCAAGGTTGTGTTGTCACCTATTACCACTTTTGGAATATTATATAAGAGTACAGCCCCAGAACACATTGGACAAGGTGAAAGGGTTGTGTAAAGGGTGCATTTTCTATAATCATCATAATCAAGGCCCTTTGCATTTTCAATTGCATCCATTTCACCATGAAGAATTACTGAATTGTTTTGAATAAGTCTGTTATGGCCTCTGGATATTATTTCATTATCCTTTACAAGGACTGCACCAATAGGTATTCCACCTTCAGACAATGATATTTCGGCCTCTTTGATTGCTTCATCCATAAATTTCTTGTGCATAAGATACCTCTAAAGCAGTTTTTAAAAAAAATGAAAATCATCTATTATTATGTTTAAAAAAAGAAGGATAATAATTTTACTAAAGTGTTTTAAAAAAAAGAAAAAAAGAAGAAGATTAAAGAATCTATCTATAGAGCATCTTTAACCATGTCTTCAAGGATTTCAATTAGGATGTCATCATCACAGATTGGGTCTGGGTATAATATTTCCCCTTCGAATTCCATTTTCACATCATCATGGCCATGATGATGGTGATGATGTCCATGAGAATGACTATGGCCGTGATCATGGTCATGAGTGTGTTCATGGTCGTGATCATGATGATGGTGATGGTGATGGCCAGTTCCATCATCTTCAATGAATCCTAAAATTGTTGGAATGTCCCTTGTAGTGTGAGCTCCAGGAGCGATGAACACTGGAACCACTACCAATCTGTCAACTTCATTCTCGCTTGTGAGCTTGTTGATTGAAGTAGGAATGTTAGGATCTACAAGTTCCATGAATCCAAAGTCACATGGATAATCAGTTTGTTCTTCAAATTGTCCGAACAAGTCTGTAATGAATTCCTTGCTGTAATTCAATCTGCTTCCATGTACAACCAATAAGACTCCTGTCTTTGCATCTTCATCAAGTTCGGATTCTTCAAGTGCTGCAGATATCTTATTGTTTATAATATCCAATAGTTTAGGATTAGGGCCAATTGGACCTAATAAGTCTAATTCTCCATCAAAGTCAACTTCTTCAAGACCAACAAGATAATGGCCTTCAGGATAGTTTCCATCTGGCTGTCTTGGATCTACTTCCTTAGGTTCAAGACCAAGTATGATAGGAATGTCAATGTTAGTGTGAATTCCAGCAGCTAAAAATACTGGAGTGGCTATAATGCGTTTTAAATTAGGATTGCGTTCTTTCAATATTTCAATTGCCTGTGGCAAGTTTGGCTTTGCAACTTTCATATATCCTACTTCAGCGTCAAATTCTGTCTTTGCCTTAAATTTTGCACATATCTTTTTAAAAACTTCCTCTGCATAGGGAAGAGTACTTCCATGACTTAATAATAAAACGGCAGTATCTTCATAACTCATAATAATCACATATAAATATAATCAGTTTTTTTCAATATTTTATGATTAGAAATATTAATTTAATATTCATAAAAATTGAAAATTCCTTGTGAATTTTATTTAAATTAGTTTATACTATAAAATATTGCTTTATAATTAATAAACTTTCTTAATAATTATTCAAATAAAGTATAAATTAATTTAAAAGTAATAAAATTTTAATAAAAATATCATAAAAAGTATTACTAAATGTTTATAAAAAATAAAATAGCAAAAATGCTATTTTAAATATTTTATTTTACAATTTTAAACTTGAATCCGTATGAAATAACACCATCAGGGCCATCTTCACGAATTTTTCTAAAGACCATTTCTACAGGGTCTCCGATTTGAATATCATCAACATCTGCGTCAACGATTTGTGCAGTTACTTTTGCACCTTCTTCAAGTTCAATGATAGCTACAGCATAAGGAGCTATTTTCTTGAAGTCAGAAGTTGGAGTTCTAATTACAGAATAAGTAAATATTTTTCCTTTTCCTGAAAATTGAATATCTTCAATGTTTCCTTTTCTTCTACAATCAGGACATATTACTCTTTGTGGGAAAAACACTTGACCACAAGTAGTACATTTGGATCCAACAAGGTTATATCTTTGTTGGATATGACGCCAGGTTCTTACAGTATCAGACATTAAATTCCTCCTAATATAATAAGCATGATAAAAATGATTAAAATTTCATTAATTTGTTTTTAGTTTTTAAATATTTATTAATTTTTTAGTTAATAAATATTATCTTACTTATAACATTATTTTATTTATAATTCATCTATAATAAAGTTTTAAGTTTAATTATTAGTCTTTACCAAAATAAGTTTCAATAAAATCATTGAATTATAACAAAAGTAAAAAATTATAATGAAAAAAGTAATTTACACTCTTTTTATTAAATTATAATCATTTAAAAATATTAAAATTAAAATTGAGAAACATATAAATATTATTTTGAATAATAAAGCAATTAATGAAGAAAAATAATAAAAACAACGAAGATACAAATGATAAAAAGTTTGAAAACAATTCCGTGAGAAAAAACTTTTATGAAGATGAAATGGGAAATTTTTCAATCATGATAGCCAGCTTGATTCTAATCGGCTTTTTACTATTGTCAATAATCCTCTTGAATACTGCAATTAGTCATGAAAAGGAAAATGAAGAAATCATTTCATCCGATAATTACCAATATATACTAGATGATTACATAAGAAACATTCCACTTATTGAAGATGAAACATTGGAAGAATTGAGTGAAGAGGTTATAAAGAACAAAAGGCCCTGTTTAGATTCCAAAAGCGATTTGAAGGAAATTATCGATGAAAAACTAATGGTAAAAAACCAGGAATATTATGATAACTACAATATTCAAATCAATTCATCCTTGATATCTATTGAAAACACTTCAAATCCATTCTCCTACAAATTCAAGACATATGTTTATAGTGTGAAAGGAGATTATTCATTTGAAAGAATAATATCATCTGATGTGGATTGCATTAACTTAAAAGATCCTGTTCCTCTTCTTTATTTAAAAAGCTATTCGAGCCTTTCCTATAATGACAGCTCATACAATTATGGTACTTCCTTATCTGAATTCTTAAGGGATAATGGTGTTGAAAACTACTCCTTTTATACTAATGCCAACTCTCCACTGGTTATAAGGAAATGTCCATATGACCCATACAAGCACCATGGAGATGACAATGGAAAAATCATGAAAAACTGCAGGGACAATGGATATTATCATGAAAGCAGAGATGGGGCATGTTACCTATGCAGACTTGAAGGAAAAAGCGGATGTGAGCATTACGGTTTTGAAACCTTTATAAATCCTCAAAAGACGAATGAAACTGGTCGTGTGTCAGCATGCGGATCAGATCATGTTATATTCAGCGATGACATCTATCCGGGAGTTGAAGTCATTTACAACAGTGAAAATGGCCTAAATGAGATTCTCTATCTTGACCCTCATGGCCATAAGGTCAAGTATGGAATGAGTGACTATTAGGAGTTTGAATGATGAAAAATGATATAATCAAAGACCAATGGGGCCTATTATACTCTAGCGAACTGCTCCTGTCAATAATATTGCTTATTTTCATAATTGGAGTGGTAGCCAATTTAAGTGATGGGCTAAATGAAAAGATGTTAAGTGAAGAGGAATTCTCATCTATTGAAGCTATTGCCATTGAATCATCTGATTATCTTTTGAATAATCCAGGAAATCCTGAAAATTGGGAAGATGATGATGGATTGAATAATGGAATTGTATCAAAAAACATCATTCCAGGACTTGCAATAAAGAATAAAAATATTGAAAATGGTGAATTCTATAGTGAAAGTGCAAGTGATGAAATGATAATGTCAAATGCAATTTCCTATAAAAAGCTGATTAAGATAAAAAACAATTACAATTCACTTGTTGATGGGAATCTGTTTAATGATAGTGTTTATAGTTCAATGGCTATTTATCCTTTAAACAGCAAAATAAGACCTATTATAATGGGTTATGATTTTGATAATGAAGATGATAATGTCAATGATAATAACATTGTAACCGTGAATAGAACTGTGAAATGTGATTTCTATTCAAATTTTGTAGTGTATAATTTCAATGACTTCGACCTATTTGGAGAAAACTATGAAGATGAGCTTTGCAATCATGACAGCAATCCAAATCTGACAAATCATGGAAATGATGAAAAATCAATTTGGTTATGTAAAAACTTTAAAGTTTATAAGGAATCATTGAATGATTACAATTACTATCTGATAAGTGATGAATCTATAAAAAACAGTGACACTTACTGGATTATAGAAAGTTTAAATAGAACAAGTGAAAATAAGGAAATCTTGAATCAAGAAGTCATAGACTTAAATCCGTTCCTTATGGAGGATATGGAAAATTCATCTGGTGAAATATATTCTATACATTTTAATGTTCCAAAAAATAGTGTTAATGACTTTAAAACAGTTTTAGTAGCCATTCCAAAGAACATGACTGATGTTTTAATATCAAATGATGAGTTTAATTACGATTACTTTAGAGTGCAAGATGTGAATTTCATATTAAAAATAGGATACAAATAGTAAATAATAAAAAAATAGTAAAAAAAGAAAAAGATTTTTTACTCCAAGTTAGAGGAAAAAAATTTTGGTCCAGGTTTTGCATTGCCGAAGGCAATGGAAAAGCTGGGCTATAAAACACTGTACAAATTCTCTTCCAAAAGATCAGTATCAATTTGCAAGCTAATGATATTGGTTCTTCCTTTAGCCCTACCTTTTGATACGGTATTAGTGGAAATGATACCTAACATCTCCAATTCATTTACAAAGTCAAAGATTCTCCTATAGGTAACAGCATCTCCTTTTGAAATCTCCTTATACGCCTCAAAGAGTTTGCCTGAAGTGATTTCCTCTCCTTCTTGAGTCAATCTTAAGATAGCTGCAAGGACCCTTTGCTGTTGGGTAGGCAATGTAACAATAACATCCTTTACCTTATTGTACTCAATGACATCCTTAGCTTCACGTACATATTGACCTAAAACCATTTCAGATCCCTTGTCTATTGCAATGTCTCCTGCACTTTCCAATAAGTCAAGCGCATATCTTGCATCCCCTTCCTCTTTTGCAGCCATAGCTGAACATAA
Organism: Methanobrevibacter sp.; assembly: GCF_017432245.1. GTDB lineage: Archaea > Methanobacteriota > Methanobacteria > Methanobacteriales > Methanobacteriaceae > Methanobrevibacter. Next base: position 1,867 of record NZ_JAFRJO010000023.1, on the reverse strand, counting down.
TGGGATTACACTGTCTTCAAGAGTGTTTTCATAAAATGCAAGTTTTGATCTTTCCTCTAAAATGTCAGCCAATTGCTCTGCATCATAAGGTGGGAATACTATCTCCTTATCCATTAGACTGCTTGCAACTCTAGGCTTAATGAATTGCTTGAAATTAAGGTAATTACTGATTGACAAGATTGCAATGTTATCTGTTCTGGTAAGGGTATACAATAATCCGTCACCATCCTTTTCAAGAAGAATGTCAACTTCGTCTAAAATGACAATCAAAATACGGTTTCTTCCAAATACATTTCTTTTTAAGACATCTCTAAATGCATTTACAATTTCACCTTTAGTCCAGCCACGATTTGGAACTTCCCTTCCTAGCTTTTGACATAAATAAGTAAGCACTTGATACTCAGTATTGAAATCAGTGCATCTTACATATTCCACTGAAAGGGTAACTGGCTTGTCACGAGCTGCTTCTATCAATTGCTCCCTTGCAAACTTTGCAGCAGCTGTCTTACCGGTTCCTGTCTTTCCATAAATAGTAATGTTTGATGGAGTAGTGCCTTTCAATGCCTCTACCCAATATCTTGCAATGGCTGTAATCTGTTCTTTCCTATGTGGCAAGTTATCAGGTAAGAAACGATGATCCAAAGGTTTCTTATCCTTGAAAATATTATCATCCATAGGCAAGTATTCGTCAAGCCCTTCGAAAATGTTGTCACTCATATAATCATCTCATAAATAATGTGTTTTTTTAAAGTCTGAAATGCAGAACTTAAATATTAACCCTTTTTAATAAAAATTAAACATAAGATCTAAAATTGAATTTGTAATTTTAGAAAAATTAAGTTAAAAATATTAAAAAATAGAAATTTTTCATTTTCAACAGTAAAATTTCAACTGTATTACTATTGTTTATCAGACTATATATTTAAACTTTTTTATTATTTCAAAATCAGGGAACATTCTCAAAAAATAAAACAATGGAAAAACTTTAATAATATTAGCTAAATTTCAAGTGTAATAAAGAATTTAAAATGGTTGAAAATGAGTTTTACAGTTGAAATGATAGTCTATTTCTAAATAAAGTAAAATTTAGGTTTTGATTATAATAATTTAATAGATTTGTGATAATTTTTTAAAATCAAATGAATTTCATAATCTGTTTTCAATATTTCAGCTTAATCATTATTGAATAATGATTTAAGATGACAGGAATGGATAAAAAGTTAAATATTTGTAAAAAATGGTTAAAAAAAGACAGAGAGTAGTGTTTCAAGTGAAAGGAAAATTGGTCAAAAACGAAAATGAAGGGATGTGTTTCAAGTGTAAATTTTTTTAGTCAAAAAATCAAAAATTTTTATATGGGCTTTAAATCATGATTGAAGGTTTTTAATGAAGAATTTTTTAAAAAAAGACAGAGAGTTATTTTTCAAGTGAATACAATTGAAATAGACCCGTCGATTCTTTCAAGACCCTCGAAATCGTTTCACTAGAAACACACCTCTCACTCTCTAAAAATCATGAAAAAATTAAAGATTAAAACATGAGAATATAAGCAAAAATTGGTGAAATTATCATTGAAAAATTAATTAAACAATTAAATTAATAAAATTAAAAAATCAAATTTTAACAAATAAACAAAATAATAATAAAATAATAATAATATATATAAAAAAAAAGAAAAAATAAGAAAAAATTGAAAAATTAAAATAATATTAATAAATGTATTTTAAAAAACAATGAATAACATAATCTATAAATCAGGAAGATTGTTGTTTTGAATGGATCCGTATGTTTTACCAAGAATCCAAATGCATTGAAGCTTTCCTTTAAAGACTTTCTTGATTGTTTTTATAAGAACATGTTTTGTAAG
>NZ_JAFRJO010000022.1 GCF_017432245.1 Methanobrevibacter sp. | reverse complement strand
ACTAAATCGTGAAGAGGCTCTTCTACAGGCCAAGTATGAGCGTTCTCATATTTGCCTTTAGGCATATCATAAGGGGAGAAAATCTTAAGGGTTCCTGGTTCTGCATTCCATTCAACTACGTCAACCACAATCACTTTTTTCCAATTGTCATCAGGCATGGAAAAAATGAAATGAGTTGCACCGGTTCCTGCATCAATGAACTGAGTGTCTTCCGGCTTTTCAATATCGTTTTCTTTAAAATAATCTTCTAAAGCATGGATAACCATTGGACCGAAACCATCATCTTTAAACAATACGTTTCCACATCCAACGACTAATCTTCCTGCATCATAAGGCATAATATTCCTCTCTATTAAAATCTATAAAATTAAATTCTCACCATTTCGTTTTTAACAACTGATCCATCTTCGTCGTCAACTACCATTACGTGAGTTGCACAAGATAAACATGGGTCGTAAGCTCTGATTACGTGAGGTCCCCATTCGTGATGGAATCCTTCAGTTGCAGGACCCATAGTTGGGATGTTCCAAGTAGTTGGTACTAATGCACTGTAGAAAGCGGTTTTTCCGTCTTTTACTTGTGCCATGTGAATATCAGTTCCTCTAGGAGCTTCTACTACACCGATACCTAATTTGTTGGTTCCTCTTGGGTCGAAATCTGCGAGGGTATTAGCAGCAGTGTCTAATTCATCTAAGATAGCAATAGCTCTGGAAAGGTAAGTTTTCATTTCACGAGCTCTAGCTAAGTGTTGAGCTACAACACCTTTTTCTTTGTAGCCTTGGAATTTATCTAATCTTGCTCTAGGACCAGTTTCTACTGCTAAACCATCGTATAATGGTACAGTAGTACATGCTCTTTTACCGATTTCTGGGTCATCATACCATAATTCTGGTACAATTTCAGTGAATCTGTCAAGATCGAAGAATTCTCTTTTACCGTAAATGACGTCACTTGCAAATACAGGAGCAGTGATTGCACCTAATCCTTCAGGAATGTCCTTTTCAAGGATTAAGTTGGTCATTAATTCAACGTGGTTGTCTACAACAGGAACTAATGCTTTCATTCTGGTGTATAATTTTTTACGTGCAAGTTCGGATAAGTTTCTTGCCATACCACCAATTCTGATATCAGATGGGTGGATACCTTCACCAGCTACCATATCTACAACATATTGTGCTGTTTTTCTAATAGTTCCAACACTGTCTACTGCAGTTTTGAAAAGATCTTCAGGTACAAAGTCAGGAGCAACTAAGAAATGGTGAATTGCGTGACTGTTTAAGTTAGAAGATGCAATTGTTAATTCTCTTAACAATGCAGCTGCTTTTGGAATTTCAATGTCTAAAGAGTCATCCATTGCTTCAACAGATGCCATTGTATGAGGTACTGGACATACCCCACAAATTCTTTGACAAAGAACTGGTGCGCTTTCAGGTGCTTTACCTGTAACCATTTTCTCTAAGCCTCTGACAGGTGTGATACTGAAGTATCTACCTTTGGTAACGATCCCTTCATCGTCAATTTCCATGACTAATTCCGCATGACCTTCTTGACGAGATGTTGGGGATATAACTATTTTATCGCTCAAATGTGTCACCTCTTATTTTATTTAAAATTTTAAAAGTTAGAAACTAACATTATTAATATTTAATACTAACTTAATATAAATTAACCTTTTAAAATCAAAAAGAAACACTTAAATACTTTTATTTATTAGGTTAACCTAAATTTATGCAAAAAATCAAAAATTCGTTAAGAATTCTTAAAAAGTTAAAAAAACAAGCTCATAGGCAGGATATAAAATCAATTAATTAGGTTAAGCAAAAAAATAAAAATGATTAATCATGATAAATACATGATGATAAATTTTTTAATTTTTTATGAATTTTTATATGAAAAGTATTACTTTTTAAGAAAAAAGCAATTGAAATTTTTTATAAAAATAATGAAATTATTTATTGAAAGTTGAGTGAAAAATAGAAATTTTTCATTGAAAATTTTATATGAAAAATTGAAATTTTTGGAGAAGATTTATTATCTTTTTATTTTATATTTTTATTAAAAAAAATATTATGAATTAGAAAAAATTTTTAGGAAAGATATATTTAACATAATGAACAATAATTATATACAATTGTATTTTTTAAACATCGATTTATAAAAATCAAATTTAAAAAAATTCAATAAATTAGATTTATAAATTATATCTTCTAATAAAGGAGGTGAAGAAATGGATAATTCCAACATAATCATATCTGTAATTATTGTTTTATGTATTGCTGCAGGAGTAACTGCATATGGAATCAGTGAAGGCGATAATGCAGTTTTCAATGATTTAACTGGATTTTCTCCAGACAGTTCAGGCTCTGATAATAATGGTTTAAACGATATATTCGGCACTGATGCTAATGGTGGTGCTGGTTCAGATGGTTCTTCAGGATCCAGCTCCGGAAACAATGGCGCTGGTGGTGGAACTGGCTCCGGAGGAAGCGGGTCAGGCTCTGGCTCCGGAAGTGGATCCGGCTCTGGCTCCGGAAGTGGATCCGGTGGAGGATCAGGCACTTCTAAAATAACTCCTGACAAAGCCAAATCAATTGCTTCCGGTTTTATCGGTGAAGCAGGCGCATATGTCAGCAATGTTAAAGATGACGGAACTATGTACATCTGCTATATCTCAAATTCTACTGGAGATGTAGTTGATGCAATCGGAATTAGTTACACTGGAGAAAACTTAGGAAAAGTATGATGACAATAATTTTTAGGAATATATTTTAAGTATATTCCTTATTTTCCTAACTATTTTCTTAACTTTTTTTAAATCTTTTTAAAAATATTCTAAAAATCTTTTTTTAATATAGAAATTTTCAAAATAAATAAATTTATAATATAGATTTACTAAAATAATACTATATTATCAATTTAAAAAAAATTGATGATTGATTTATAAAGATATTATATTCATAAAAATTTATAGAAAATATTGCAAATCTTTTTTAAAATATTCTAAAAGAGGTGGAAATATGGACAATTCAAGCATTATTATTTCTGTTGTTATAGTATTGTGTATCGCTGCAGGAGTAACTGCATATGGATTAACAAATGATAGCAATACTGTATTCAATGACCTTTCAGGCTTTACCCCTGATGAACAAGGCAATACCGGAATAGGAAATAATTCTACTGGTCTTGAAGGAACAGATTCCGGAACTGGAAGCGGAACCAGTTCAGGCAGTGGAACCAGTAGTTCAAGCTCAAGCAGTAGCTCAAGTTCTTCAAGCAAGCATAATGTTAGCCCTGAAAAAGCTAAAAAAATAGCTGAAGGTGCAGGATGGGATGGTTGCTGGTGTTACAGTGTAAAATATAATTCTCATGGATATTACACTTGCCTTTTAAAGGACGCTAAAGGCCGTACTGGTTATGTTCTTGTTGGATCAGGTACTGGAACAGTATTGGAAGGTGCTTGGAGTGAGGAAGTTGTACCAGATGCAGACAACAAGACTTCTAATTCAACAGACTCTAACAAAACAAGCAATTCACAATAATTCAAAAAATTAAATATTTTTTAATTTAATTTTTATTTTT
>NZ_JAFRJO010000021.1 GCF_017432245.1 Methanobrevibacter sp. | reverse complement strand
TCTGAAAAGGATTTATTAGAAAATTTAATTTATTGATTTTTATTTTTAAAAAAAAGAGATTTTGATAGAAAGTAATTATTTTCTATCAATTAATAATTCACCAGCTACTCCAATGCTTTCTGGAGGTAAAGCTTCCACTAAAACAGTGATTGCTTCAATTGGCAAATTGTATGCTTCAGCTACAGTTTCACTTACTTTTTTTACCATTTCTCTTCTATTTTCTACACTTATGTTTGGGTTTCCTACAATTGTTACTACAGGCATCATTTCACATCCTTTTTTAGTTAATTAATTCTATTCCTTTTATTATAGATATTATTTTTCTTTCCTTGGTTATTTTATATATTCTAATTTTTATATTCTTACAAACTTGTTATAAAATTTAAATTGCTTTAAGAGATTATATTCAATTAATAAAATTTATATGAACTTAAAAAATTGATTAAAGAGTGTAAATTTAGTTATATTGAGAATAAAAAGATTTAAATAGTTTACAGTTAAAAATACAACTATAAGTTATTTTTTGGTGATTCAAATATCAGATAAATTCTATGACAAGGCATTTAAATTGCAAAGCATTAAGCATTTTGAGAGCTTATGCTTTAATTGTGGCATTTTTATTGAATTTGATCACTTCATAAATTCAGAATTGGTTGATGATGGGGGAACTACATATCATATGGATATTGCATTCGCAGATAAGAGGGGATTCATTGCAATAATTGAATTCCAAAGTTCTGTAGTAACTGAAGATGATGTCGACAGGTTTATGAAATATGCAGTTTTGACTCATCTTCGAGAAGGAAAAAATGTACATATTTACGTTATCAGCACTGTAGAAGAACAAGATAGAGTAATTAGACGAAAATGGAATTTATTTAACGAGTTTACTATTTATATTAAATCGTTAAAGTCTATTAATGGAAATAAAACTTTAAATAGGATAAAACAAAGAATAAAGAATAATGAACTTAATAATGAGGATATTGCTGATTTAGAAACAGTTATTTTCATGAAGTCTGAGAAATCGGTAGTCGAATTATTATGGGAAATTGCAACTTTAGTTAATAGTATAGAAAATATAGATGGAAATGAATTATATGATCTGAAAATGTTTTTAGAGATGTATGTAAGGAAATTTGTTGAAGATGAGTATGAGGCACAAAAGCTAATGGAGCTGATTGAAATGAAAAAGGATTTGTATCATAGAACTGTTGACACCATTTTTAGTAGAGGTGAGGCAAAAGGTGAAGCCAGAATTATAAATAATCTATTGAAAAATGGTTTTACTTTAGATGAGATATGTGCTATGGTTAATTTAGAGAAGAATTATGTATTGAATTTATTGAAATAATTAACTATAAAAATATTTATTTAATAAAAATTACAAATAAAAATTTAATTATAAAACTATTATTTCAGTGATATGATGAATAAAAAAAGGCTTTTTTCATTTTTAATTGTAATTTTTCTAATTCTTTTAGCCCTATCTATCTGTGGAACAATATTGTTGGGAATGGATGATGGGCAATATGATTTAGGCCATGATGATGTTTCAGTTGCAGTTACTGGAGATGTCATGTTTGGCCGTAAGATGCCTGCTGTATTGGATTCTGGCGAAAGCCCATTCAGATTTGTAGAGAATGTAACCAAGAATGCAAATGTCTTGCTTGTAAACTTTGAAAACCCTGTTACCACTTCATCCTATGCAGTGAAAGGGGACGTTCCATTAAAGGCAAACCCTAAATACACTTACCTCTTGGCTAATGCAAACGATAATGTTGTGGCATCACAGGCAAACAACCATGCATTGGATTACGGTGAAGCGGGCTTGAACGAAAGCATAAAGAACCTGAAGGATGCTGGAATTTATCCAATAGGTGCAGGAAACAACATCAATGAGGCAACACAACCTGTAACTATAGAATCTGGAGATAGAAAGATCACCATATTGAACTATATGGATGCAGACAACTTCAGGGAATATCGTGGAGTGATGGATCCTGCAACAGCTAACAGTTCAGGATACTCTGCATATGATTCAGAGCTTGCAGCAAGACAGGTTGAGGAAGCTCGTGAAAATGGCTCAAGCATCATTATAGCTTATCTCCACTATGGAAATGAGTACAGCAGAAGCCCTAATGAAAACCAGATAAAGATATCCCATGAGCTCATCAATGACGGTGCAGATATTGTTATCGGTTCACATACTCATGTTACTCAAGGGGTGGAGATGTACAATGGAAAACCTATTTTCTACAATTTAGGTAATTTCATATTTGACCAGTCAAATCCAGCTACTCACACATCCTATTTCTTGAATTTGGCTTTGCATGAGGATAATTGTACTGTAACCCTTTATCCAACATATTTGTCTAGCTATTTGCCACACTTCATGGATGCAGAGTCTGGTAAGGCATTGATAAATGTCTTGAATCCGCATACCGATCAGTTGAAAGTAAGTGATGACGGTACAGGTCAATTGACATTCAGATTAGGTAACAATACTTTAAATGCTACAGATTAATATTTAAATATTAATCTTAATTTTTTATATTTTTGATATGATAAAATTTTTTAATTTTTATTTTATGTTTTGATGTGATAAAATGCTTGGTGAAATTGAACTTAAAAAACTCTTTCCAGACTTCGAGGATTTGGTTCAGCCATCTGGAATAGACTTGGAACTTGATGAAATATTCATTCAGAAATCTGGAGGTTCATTGATTGACAATGAGAAAAATCTTCCAGAAATTGAGGCTTTAGAGGGTCCTGTTTATACCTTAAAACCACATACTGCCTATTTGGCTTCAATAAAGCGTAAAGTGAAGATTCCGAAGGGATACACTATGCTATACTTGCCAAGGTCCACCTTGCTTAGGTCCTTTGTTTCTGTTCAGACAGCAGTAGGAGACCCTGGATTCTATGGAACCTTGATGTTCATGATTTACAATCATGGTGAATTTGAATATAAGATCAAATCAGGTGATAGGATAGCACAGGCAGTTGTTTTTCCAGTTGAAGGTTCAGGAGAGTATAACGGTTCCTATCAGGAAGAGGAATGATTTTTAAATAGGTTTATATATTCCTAATAATAGAGTATAATTGAAATCTTATGATTTAAGTTTATTATTAATTATTTTAGTTGATATTATGGTAGAAATAACAATTGGATTGCCTAAAGGCAGTTTAAACAATGTAAACAGAGGAAATACTCATCAGTTATTTGTAGATGCAGGTTATGAAGTAAGGGGATATGATCCTGGAAATGAATCTTATGAGATTGATATTCTTAATGATGAAGAGATAAGTGCCTTTTTGACTCGTCCTCAAAGTACTCCTGTAGAATTGAACAGAGGAATGGTTGATATAGCTATTGTCGGAGAGGACTGGGTTTTGGAAGAGTCTGTTTTAAGTGAAAACGATATAGTTAAGATAGGTGACTTGAATTACGGCAAAACCCGTTTGATTGTAGCTGTTCCTAAGGAATCTCCTTATGATGACTTGTCCCAATTCTTCAGAGAAAACAAGGATAGGGACACTCCAATCTTATGCTTTACTGAATATCCTAACCTAACCAGAAAGCACATCATGGAAAATGAGGCATATCAGGAAATCTATGGTGATGCGAGCCCATATGTTCAAGTTAGAGGATTAAGGGATGGAGACAATAAGAAGGTTCAGGTCATCAATTCTGACGGAGCTACTGAAGTTTACATTGCTAAAGGTGCAGACTTGATTGTAGACAACACCCAAACAGGAAGCAGCTTAAGAAAAGCAGGTCTTAAGGAGCTTGAAACAATCTTGCATTCTTCAGCAGGACTATATGCTGGAATAAGCTGTGACGATGAAAAGATGAAAAAGGCAAAGATGATTTATGAGCAGTTGTTAGGTGCTGTAACTGCAAGGAAATACTTTGATGTGAAATTCAATATTGCAAATGAATCAATTGAAAAGGTTTCAAATTATTTGGTTGAAAACAAGTTCTGCAGTGCTGAACCTACTGTCAATCAAGGGTCAAGCTTTTCACAGATCAATGTCTTGATTCCTAAAGAGCATTTTCCTGAAATGTTGGATGGAATAAGAGCATTGGGTGCTTCTTCAATTATAAGAAGTGATGTAAAGCAATATGTGATTTAATTTATTTGGATTGATTTCTAAATCTTTTTTTCTTTTTTATTTTACCTTATTTTTCTCTTTTTAGTGATTTTATGCTTTTTTATTCTTAGTTAATTTAATTATTCATTATAAATTAAGAATTATGCATTAAAAACATGATAATTTTATTTTATTTATAATGATTTTTAATAAAAAAACAATATCTTTTTATATAATAATGTATAAATCAGTAAATAATAATGTTAAATTATGATAAATCATTATAATTTATTTGAATTTATCATTATGATTCTTAATTTATAATGATATTTTCAAAATCGGACTGTTAATTTAAATTGGTTAAGTGTTTTAATTGCAAAATGCTTATATTTTTACATTTAGGTGTCTAAAATGTTGACTTCTGTGCAAAAGGAAATTTTACAGACTTTAATTAATTTATATCAAAACTCAGATGGCAAGTCAATTAAGGGTGAAGACATTGCTGAAGTGATGAACAGAAACCCAGGTACCATTAGAAATCAGATGCAATCCCTTAGAAGCTTAAGTCTGGTAAAGGGAGTTCCAGGACCTCGTGGTGGCTATAAGCCAACTATTGAAGCATATCACACTTTAAATATTTCATTTACAGATAACAGTGCTAAAGTGCCTGTTTATAAGGAGAATAAAAAGCTAGAGGATGTTTCAGTAGCGAAGATTGAGTTTACAAGCGTACCGCACCCTGGTGAATGTGAAGCTGTAATTAAGGTTTTAGGTAGCATTAAGGATTTACATGTAGGAGACATTATCCGTGTAGGGCCTACTCCAGTCAATAATCTCGGTGTTATTGGTGAAATCGTAGGTAGGGATGATATGGACAATATCCTTCTCTTGGATATCAGCACTATCAGAAGCATTCCTAAAAACTCCGTTTATGAGATAGCTACATTGGATTTGATCTATTTAAAACCTGGAGATTCAATTAAGGATGCTGCTTGTCTCCTTTCAAAAAACAATATTGATGGAGCGCCAGTAATCACTGAAGGTGTAGCAATTGGTATGGTTTCATTGGTGGATATTGTAAAGGCATTGGCTGAAGGTAAGGAAAATGAGGATGTTAGGGATATAATGTCCAAGCGCTTGTTCTTCATTGATAAGGATACAAAGATAGCTACTGCAGTTTACAAGATGTATAAGTTCGGAATAAGCAGATTGATTGTAGTTGATGATGATTACACTCCAATCGGTGTTGTTACCCGTACTGACTTGATTGAAACAATTACCAATCTGAATAATTTCCCATTGTTGAATGAAAACGATTGGGAAGATGAAATTTAGATTTAGTATAATTAGAAGAATTTTGTTCTATTTTTTATTTCTTCTATTATTTTTTATTTTTTAATATTTTTTATAGGATTGTAGTGTTTTAAGTGTGGATTTTATGAAAGTTGATCAATTGAAATTAAAGAAGGACATGACTGTTAGCGAATTGATTGAACAGTTTGACAAATCTGGCGTTTTAGGGGCTGGAAGAGTTGCAAGAGCTTCCAATTTGCTTGTGAACATGATCAATGATGAGGATATGGACATTTTCATGAGCTTGGGAGGTCCTTTGGTTCCAGGTGGAATGCGTAATATCGTTGCTGATTTAATCAGACAAAAGAGAATAAAGGTCTTGATTACAAGCGGAGCAAACATTACCCATGACTTGCTTGAAGCTTTTGGAGGAAGACATTACAGGGATCTCGGAACCAATGATGAAGAGCTTAATGATGCAGGAATAGGTAGAATTGCTGATGTTTACACTCAAGGGGAAGACTTTGAGGTATTTGAAAGTGAAATAATCAAGATTTTTGAAAAAATCAGCGAGGATTTGGACAATGATGAGGATAAGGGAATCATCTCCATTCAAAGGCTTTTAAAAGAAGTTGGATTATTGATTGATGATGATAATTCAATCCTAAGGCAAGCTGCTCTAAATGATGTTTCAATCTTTGCTCCAGGACTCATTGACAGCATGTTCGGTCTTCAGCTATGGATGTTTACACAGGACCACACTCTTGTAGTGGATGCAGTTGGAGACATGCATTACCTCTCAGACCTTGTATTTGAATCTGAAAAGATCGGTGCTGTAATGTTAGGTGGAGGTCTTCCAAAGCATTACACCCTTGCTTCAAACCTTTTGAAGGGAGGAATAGATGCAGGTCTTCAAATAACTATGGACAGGCCTGAAACAGGCAGTTTAAGTGGTGCTCCTTTAGAGGAAGCAAAATCATGGTCCAAGGCAAAACATGGTTCAAATTTAGTTACTGTCATTGGTGATGTGACAATCATTTTCCCATTGATAGTGGCTGATGCATTGAATAGAATAGATTAAGTTTATGGTGAAAACTTAATCTCTTTTTTCTTTTTTTAATAAATTAATTGTTATTAATCCTTTTGTTTTTCTATTTTTATAAGATATAATTTTCAAAAAATACTCTAGCTATTTCATAAGCTATTTCAAAGCATAGGAAATAGATAAAGCTCCAAATGTTCAATAAGCCAATTAAAACAAGCAATAGAATTACTACTTTTAAAGCAAATCTATAGTCAAAGAAATACTCAAGGAATTTGCTTTTGGCATAGATTTTCTCATTATCGTTTCCTAATTCATCGATTATGGCTCCAATCATGCAGATTATAATTGTGATAATGGAAAGATATGTGAATGATGGCAATCCCAATAATAGAAAAGCTATTACAAATGAAGCCATTGTTGCGACATGATGAATTCCATCAACCTTCAAGGCAAGGATATTTCCAATTAGAATAGCTATGAAGATGCAGGCTGCATCCAAATCGATTGAACATGCGTAAGCTGTAAAGAGTCCACAGACTATTCCAAGAACAATAGCTATTGCCTTATTTGACTCTTCATCATACTCATCATCTGAAAGCTTCATAAAAAAGCCAGAAAAGAAATAGGATAATGCTAAAATAATATTAAACAAATTTACACCTTTTTAGTACTGAAAAAATGAAATAGAATTAATTTATATTTATTGGATTGAATCAACAATGTCTTTGGTTGCCTTTTTAGGGTCTTCTGCATTGTAAATGGATCTTCCGATAATCAATGCATTGGAGTATTTTAATGTTTCCCTTGGGTCTCCACCTTGTGTTCCAACACCTGGGGAAATCATGAATGCATCTTTTCCAACGATATCCCTTATTTCGGATAATCTTTCAGGTCTTGTGGATGGTGCTACATAGTTAGTGATTCCCATTTCAACACCCATTCTTGCTATCTCATCTGCATTTGGCTGGAGGAACTTGATTGCTCCTGGATGAGACATTTCAGTTAAGAGGAATACTTCCCCTCCATGGTCTTCTGCAGATGTCTTGCATGCATCCACACTGTCTGAACCTACAAATCCATGGCAGATTATTGCATCTGCACCAGCATCAAAGGTTTGGTTAGCTATTTTCTCATTGGTTGCTGGAATGTCTGCAACCTTATAGTCACAAATAACCTTATAATCGAAGTTATCCTTAAAGAATCCAATAGTTGACAATCCTTCAGCAAGGGTTAATGGATATCCGATCTTTATTGTGTCAATGTACTCGTTGATTGATTCACAAACTCTTTCCGCTTCCTTTAAATCCATTAAATCCATTGCAAGAATAATATTGTTTTTCACATCCATGTTATCAATTCCATTTCACATTTTTTATTCTAATACTATTTTGTATTTAATTTGTTTTAATTCTTTTTATTAAAATTAAAAAAATATAAAAGTATATTAAACTATTTTTATAAATTATTATTAAATATGATTAATTCATAAATTCTTATTTATTTTTATAAATGGCTTCAATGAGGTTTTTAAAGTGTATGAAAAACATAAGATATATGCAAAAATATTCAATATTCTTAGGAAATTTCCACAAAAGAATAATAAAATAACTCTTTTAACAAACAAGAACCACTCATTTGAAGCTAATTTAGAATTTATTGCAAAGGAACTGGACAATAGGAACAATTCTGGAAAGAATTATGAATACAAGTTCATTCCTAAGGATTCATTGTCATTTGCAAATATCCGAGACTTTGCAAGTTCAAAATACGTATTTTTGGTTGACAATTTCTTCCCTCTTGCATTCATGAATGTGGAAGGGATGAAATGGGTGCAATTATGGCATGGGACAGGATTATTTAAGAAATTCGGCTATGATCTATTAAATGATGAGGATGAGAGAATCATGGAGATGTTTGCTCCTAAGATTGATTTGGTCTCTGTAAGCAGTGAAAATGTAGCGGATATCTATGCCCGCAACTTCTATGTGTACAAGTCAAAGGTCAAGCCATTTGGAGTTCCACGTAATGACTTCTATGATGAGGAACACTTGTCTGATGCCTATTTATCTGAATTAAGGGAATCCTTTGAAAGGGATTATCCAGAACTTAAGGGCAAGAAACTGGTTCTTTATGCTCCAACATTTAGGGAAGATCCTAAAAACAATGCGGTTTTCAATTACTTCGATATAGAGAAGTTCCTAAATGAATTAGGTGATGAATACGCTTTAGCCATTCGTCTTCATCCCAATTACAAAAGGTTCTGCGATGAGGAGCACAACATCGATTTGGAAGATTTGACCAATAGGTATGATATAATCAACTTCACAGGATTCAAGGATGAGCAAAAGCTTTTGCTATTGGCAGACATTTTAATTGCTGATTACTCTTCAATCATGGTTGATTACACTATCTTGAAAAAGCCAGTAATACTCTTTGCCTATGATTTGGAGGTTTATCTTTCTAAGGAACGCGGTTTCTACTTTGACTATAAGGAAATGGTTCCAGGAAAGATGGTCTCTAATATGGATGAATTGATAGATTCAATCAAAGAGGAAGACTTCAGATTGGAAAAGATGGAAGAGTTCCACAAATTGCAATTCGGCGAATTTAAGCCAAATTCATCTAAGCTTATTTTAGACTACATTTTAGAGGATTAGGCAATTATTCCATTCTCTAAACACTATTTTTCATTAAATTTCATTTTATATTTTTTCAAATCAGTTAGATAAACTTATTAATCTTTTTTTATATATTATAGTATAGTAAAATTTTTATGATTTTTAAGATTATAAAAAAATTTATGCTTACATATAATTCTTTTATTACTTTAAAGAAGGTTTTTTATGGTTAGAAAGAAATCTAGACGCCGAAAACGACAGGAAGAGGATCCTATGGCTGGAACAACAAACCTTGTTGATGCAATGCTTGTTCTTGCACTTGGATTCCTGATTTTTGCCGTTATAGGCTGGAACTTGCAAAGTGTCATTTTCAGTGACATGTCTCCAGAGGATAGGCAAGCTGCCATGGAGTCAATCAAGGAAATCACTAATGTGACACAAGGTGAAAAATTGAATGAAACTCCAGACACTTCAAATAGCTCTGGAGAAGGTTATGTAGAACAGGGTAAAGTTTATAAGGATTCGAAAACGGGTAATCTGATTATGGTAGAGGGATAATCCCCTATCATTATATTTGTTTTTGAATCAATAATTCATTAAAACTAATTGAACTTTAAAAAACATTAAAAATCTATGATTTTTAAAAACTAATTGAACTTTAAAAAATTAATAAAATTGTGATAGAATGAATCTATTGGTTAGTCTATTTGGAGCTATTATTCTAGCAGCAATCTTATTATTAGGTATAGGAACTGGATTATTGTCCAATTTCTTTAAGAATGACTTAAGGAAACATTTGATCATTACATTGATTTTTTCCATAGTCATTGCCTTAATAATAATTGCATTAAGCCCATTTTATGAAAGTCTAATAGGATTGACAGTGAATAATTTCTTCTTCTATATATTCATGGCAATCATTGCCTTGGTTTTAGGTATATTCACTTTCTATTATTGGCAGAAGGAGAATCAATATGACAATCTTTTAAAGGGATTATTGTACTTTGATTTCATACCAGTATCCTATGGATTGCTTCTAATGTCATCTGCAGCATTGTCTCCAAGCTTTGTATTTGACACAGCCAATTTCTCAGTGACCATCTCAACAGTTCATTTGGCTATCATCATAGTGGTTTTATTGATAATTATAAGCGTCATAGCTTATAGGTTTTCAGATTTCATTGAAGATTATAGAATAACTCATTATCCTATCATTTATGGAAGCATGATGGTGATCTTTGCTTTCATATTCGTTGTATTTGGATTCTTTGTCCCTACAATAAGCCAGGTGCTGGAGTATCCATCTACACAATTGACTTTAATGCCAGTTAATGCAGGAATAGTCCTTATAGCAATATTCGCTATTTGCTTAGGCATTGGAGCATTTTTCAAAAAGAGAAACAATAGGTTAAAATGAGTTAAAATAGTTTTAAATAGAAAAAATAGGTTAAAATGAGTTAAAATAAGTTAAAATAGTTTTATTTATTTAAAAAAAATTATATTTATTGATATTATTTATAGGTGATTTAATGGCAATGGCAATTCCCGGTGGTGACTTCTTAACCACTGGACTTAACTTGATTTCACAAAGTCTTTTGATACCGGTAGTAATTATACTACTGATTTTTGTAGTGGTAGTAGTGGTTTCATTAGGTGGACTCATTTACGAATACACCTCAAGAACAAGGGTTTCTGTAGATGAGGTCTCCAATCTGATCCTTGACATTTCAGCTTCAGATTCAATTGATTCTATGAAGGCTAAAATCAATGGCTCTCCACTTCCACAAGCTCAAAAGAATCTTTTGGTAAAGATAGCAAGCACAGAAAACTTGACTGATGCTTCAAGAGAGGCATTTGCTCGTAAATTGATTGAAAATGAGGAAAACTTGACAGACAAGTCTCTTGAAGTGACTGATATCATCACTCGTATCGGCCCTACTTTAGGTCTTATGGGTACCTTGATTCCACTTGGAACAGGTCTTGCAGCACTTGGTTCAGGGGATGTAAACACCTTATCCCAATCATTGATTGTAGCATTCGATACAACTGTTGTTGGTATTGGATCCGGTGCAGTGGCTTACATTATTTCAAAGCTTAGAAACAGATGGTATGAGGAGTATTTATCTAATTTGGATGTATTGTCTGATGCAGTGTTGGACTTTATGTCTAATCATTAGGTGAATTTTCTTATCTTCTTTTCTTTTTTTATTATTTTTCCATCTCTTTTTTTAAACTCTATTTTAATTATTTATCAAATTAAATTAACTATATTTTACTTTTTTTCAATCAATTTGGATAGTTTTATATAATAAGTACAATAAAAAATAACTCATAAGAATTTGAATGGAGGTGAAATGACGAATAAAATGAAATTGCCCTCTATTCTTGCTTTAATAGTAATAATATTCTTATCTTTGAGTGCAGTTAGTGCAAGTGATTCAGGAGACTCAATCACTGTTTTAACTAACTCGTCAGATAGTGCAATTGATGATACAATAGCAATATCCAATTCAAATAATGATTTAACAGAGAGTTTCAAGGATTCCAATCTGGCAATCGATGATTTAAATGATTCGGATGATGAAACTTATACTCCAAAGGAATCCAATAGGCTTGGAAGCTCTTATGAAGAGCCAGATACATTATCTGCTGAACCTATAATAATAGACAGATCAAGCTATTCTCAATACTTCGATTCCAATGGAAAAATCAAATCCGGAACCTTGAAAGATGGAGATACAATCAAAATCAAAAGTATCTCAGACAAGATATTCACAATCGATAAGAGACTCAATATCATTTCTGATAATGGTGCAAGCTTATCAAATTGTCTTATACGTCTTGTAAAGGGAAGTTCCGGCTCTGTATTGGAAAATCTTAGGATTATAAATACAAAGGAAAAGATAACTGGTTCAAATTATTATTTATCTGGAATAAGCATAATTGACTCTGCAAACAACACGATAAGGAACTCGATAATCAATGTGAGTGTTCACAAGTGCTTTGCAATAATGATGTCAAATGCAAGCTATAACAAGATCATCAACAATACAATCATATCTGGCCTAAGCTCAACAATTCCGATGACAGCTTCGTCCTACAATGAAATCAGAGACAATTACATTGAATCTGAATATACAAACATGATTTATCAATCCGCATATGGAAATGGAGATTTCAAGCCGATTGATGGTGAAGTCTGTAGCGGAAACATTATAGCAAACAATTACCTTAAAAGTCGAAACGGTACATACAATTCATATTGCTATGCAATCTATCTGATGCAAAGTGCAAGCGGAAATGGTGCAGTTATAGCAAACAACACCATAGAAAACGCTTTCTATGGAATCATTGTTGAAGCTCCAAACACCTTGATATACAACAATACAATATCAAGCATCGGAGGTCCTGCAGCTATTCTAAATACAGGTTCAGGGATTACTGTATCAAATAACAACATATACACTGAACATACCGATGTTTTAGATTGGAATGAGGATGGAAATGTTGTAGCCATTCAAAATACAGGCAAAAACAATGTTATTGCAAACAATACATTAAGGTCTGTAGGCTCAAATTCCATATTGAATACAGGTGAAAATGCAGTAATTGCAAACAATACAATTTATACTGAATCTGCAAACGGCATCAACACTATTAAATCCAATGTGAAAATCGAGAACAACACTCTGATTGGAGTCAATTCAACAGGAGTTATGATATTCACATCAAGGCTTGCAGAAAACATAACAATAAGGAACAACGACTTTGATACTGATAAAAGCGCCATTGTGCTAAGAGGAAATGTCAGCTATACATTAGTCTGTGACAATAGAATCACTTTCTCTGGAGACTCTGATGCCATTGCTGTATTGAAATACACCAATAGGAATCCGATAACTCCAAGTCATAATGCAATCTACAACAATACCATAAACGGTCAAGTTGTGAATATGACTGACCCTTCAGAGATTGAAAGAAACGATACAGACAATGGAACCGGCAATGATACCAATGGCACAGGCGGAGACATTGATAATGGAACCTATAGTGACTCTAAAGTCAATACAACAATCACTGTCACTGATGTTTCTATAATCAAAGGTAATGAGCTTGTTGTTTTCCTAAAGGATAAGGATGGAAATCCAATCAGTGGAGCAAACATTACATTCACTCTATTGAATAAAAATTATGTAAGAACCACTGATGGAGAAGGTAAAGCAAGCTTGCAGATTAATGCAAATATTGGCAATTATGCAATGAATATAAGTTATGCAGGAAATGACATTTACAATCCATGCAAGGTTTCAACTAAAATAAACGTTTTAAGAAACCAATTCATTGTAACTGAGGATAATTTCTATACATGCTTTGATGACAATGGTTATCTCAAGTCAGATTATGAGGATTATGAACTGATCTTCAAAGGCAACTTCAATGATAAGAGAATCATCTTGGACCGTCCGGTTTATTTGAAATCAGATGGAGCGAAATTATTGGATTCCGTTATCAAGATTGAATCTGACAATGTAGTCGTTGATGGATTTACAATAATCAATTCAAATCCAGGAAATGCAGCTGATAACCATAGGTTTGCAATATTGTTGGACAATGTCAAGAACGTTAATGTGACAAACAACAATATTCAATTGGAAAGCTATGACAATGGATATGGAATCTACGTATCTGAGTCATCCAATTGTAATATCTTAAACAATAACGTTAAGGCAAAGGCAAATTTATTGACATTTGGAATAATGCTTTATGATTCCAAAAGCAATACATTGAAAAACAACAATATTTTCGTAAACGGTACAAACAAGCCTCATCTTTATGATTCAACCATTAAGGTGGACAGTTCCATCAGCGTTGATGACTATGAAGCGGAAGGTATGGTTATTCCAGAGGTCTACAAGACTTACGGCATTATTTTATTCTATTCATCTTCAAACGATATTGGATACAATAATGTAAGTGCAACTTCTGGTGTTGACAAGTACTACACTGCAGTTCAGGAATCAACTAACTCCATTGTAGGAATCGACCTGTATTATGAAAGCAATAACAACAAGGTTCATCACAACAATGTCAACGTTACAGCTAAGGACCCATATCTTTATGGACTAGGTGTATTGGGAGCGGAAACCGGTAAGAGAGACCAAGTCTCTGCAAACAACAGCTTTACAGACAATGTGATTGATGTGAATGGAACATACTATGCAGCAGGTCTTATTGCAGGTTACAATTCCATAAACACTACAATGGCAAGAAACAAGATCCATTGTGAGTCCAATAATGTGTCCTATGGTGCTATCCTTGAAGGTGCTGATGATACCAAGTTCTACAAGAACAATGTGACTTGCAATTCCAGAATCAATTACTTGGTTGAAGGATACGATGCTGACAACAGCAGAATCTATGACAATCACATAGATTACGGAGATAAGGCTTTGGTTGTAAGGGCTGTTGCATTGTACAATTCCAACAATAACAGGGTTACAAACAATAGCGTTCCTTCATTGAAGCCACTGATTCCTCGCATTGTAAAGGAAATCAATAGAATATGGAAATTGAAGTATCCGGACAGTAAAGTGACATTCACTGAAAAGGATATAATATACAACAGTCCAAACTCTCCTATGATAGTGAGAAAGGACGGCACTGACTATAATCTATTGGATCTTCTTGACTATGAACCTACAAGTCACGCAGACGTTATTTCTCCTGAAAATCAGTTGTTTGATGATATTGGAGGTAAGAACAATACATTTGACAACAATGTTGTAAGGGATTCAAATGGCGGTTCAAGTGGTGGAAGAGGTTCCGGTTCTGGAGGAAGCAATTCAGGAAGTGGCTCTTCCAATTCAGGCAGCAATGGAAATGGAAATGGAAACAATTCCGGTGGCTATTCAACTGTGGATGGAACAGGAATCAAGTCAAATTCAACAGTGATGGATGGAAATACAGTAGGAACTTCATCATCTGCTCCAGTAACTGAATCAGCTACTGCATACAACTTGAATGTTGATGAGGATCCTGCAGCTGCTCGTTCATTGTCATTAGGTGGAATGAATGCTCCTGTGCTTATAATATTGATATTGCTTATACTTGCATGTGCGGCAGAACTTATAAAACGTTCCAAAAGGGACATAAAATAATTTAACTAATTTTTAAGGCATTTTTGCCTTATTCTTTTTTTTATTTTTTTAACTATTTTTAACCTATTTTTTCTAACTTTTTTCCTATTTTTTATAAATTATTGCAAAAATATGAAAAATTTTATAAGCATGTTATTACATAGTATTATTATCAATTATAATTTATTTTTTATAAAATATATTTTATAAAATAATGGATTATGTTGAGGACTATGCTTTGGGAAGTGTATCCTAAAATTAAGGTAATGGATTCCTTATTTAAATTTGCTAGATTATAAAATAAGGGAAAATTGCTATTATTTTTCCTAAAGCATAGCTATTTGTTCTATGTTTCAAATAGTTTCATAAATTTTTTCTCCTTTTCCCTTTTTTCTTTTTTTTAAGCATTTTAAAGCCTCTAAATCAAATTTATTTTATTAATTTTAAAGAAAACTTTATATAGATTACAAATTAAAATATAAATTGTTTATATAATATAAGAAATCAAGCCAATTGAAATATCTATTTTAACTTTAAATATATGGAGAACTGCTTATGGAACTTACATCAATTCATCCAGGGGTTTATTTGCTTTATTACTTTATAATGGTTCTCTTTGCATTCATTTTCAGCGACCCCTATTTTGTAGTTACTTTTCTAGTTCTTCTATTGGTTCTAATTGCCCTTCAGGGAGTTAGCCATGAACTGAAAAACATCATGAAGCTTTTTATCCCATTAAGTGTGCTGATAATGATTCTAAACCCTTTGCTCAATAGGACAGGAGCTCATAAGATTTACTTATGGTCTGGCTTTTTCATAACTTATGAAGCCATTGCATATGGAATACTGATGTCCTTGGCACTTCTTATAGTTATTTTGGTGTTTTCATCCTACAACAGGTCAGTTTCCTATCAGGAAATGCTTTATATCTTTTCAAAGAAACTGCCGATCATTTCCATGATTATAGTTATGGCATTGAGATTCATTCCACTTATCAATTCAAGAGCAATTGAAGTTCAAAAGCTGAACAGCTTGAAAAGCAATGGAGTGGAGCTTGAAGGTGAGGATGAGGAGAGAATTGATGTGGATGCATTCAACTCAAACATAAACACTGACTATAATTCCAAGCTTGTGGACAAGCTCAAGTCAAACAAGAGGATTGCAGCCATCATCAAGGAGGCAAAGACACTTGGAAAGATCATGGGAATAACAGTTTCATGGTCTTTAGAGGAATCCATGTTTACAGCTAAATCCATGAAGGCAAGAGGATACAATGCAACTGAGAGAACAAGCTATTTATCATACAAGTTTTCAAATGCAGACTTTGCTTTTATTGCATTGATAATCGTTACAGTGGGAATAATCATTGTAGGGCTTCTTCATGGAGTGGGCATGATTAACATTTACCCTTCAATTGACTTTAGATTCAGCAATTTGCCATTCAATATCTATTATTTGGCATTTATAGTATTCTTATTACCTTTAATTTATCTAGAAATCAAGGAGAGGATTTTATGGCATTGATTGAATTCAATAACTTCAGCTTTGCATACATGAATTCAGATGGAACTGAATCACAGGTAAAGTCATTGGATAACATTAACCTTGAAATCGATTATGGTGACTTTGTACTGTTATGCGGACCGTCAGGATGCGGTAAAACCACCTTGCTCACTAATCTGAAGAAGGAATTGATGCCTGCTGGTAGAAGATCAGGTGAAATCAAGTTCAATGGAACAAGAATCACAGATATGGATGACATTTCATCTGCTTGTGATATAGGATACCTCTTCCAGAATCCTGACAGCCAGATAGTTACAGACACTGTAATTCAGGAGATTGCATTTCCTCTTGAGAATATAGGGCTTCCTACAGAGGAAATCAGAAACAGAATCAGTGAAATAGTTGCTTTCTTTGGAATAAATGACATACTTCACAAGAATGTGAATGAGCTATCAGGTGGACAAAAGCAATTGGTGAACCTTTGTTCACTCCTTGTATTAAGGCCACAGGTGCTTCTTTTGGATGAGCCAATGTCACAGCTTGATCCAATCGCTTCATATGAATTCCTCTCAATTGTGAGAAGACTTAATGAGGAATTTTCAATAACAGTTATCATGAGCGAGCATAAGGCAGACAGCATCTTCCCATTCATTGACAAGGCAGTGTTCCTCAAGGAGGGAAAAATTGAGTTTGTCGACAATGCACATAACATCTGCAGTGAAGTCATTGATGATGAGATATTTGAAAATTACCTTCCTGCAGTTACCAAAATATACAACTCACTTTCCGTCAAGTATCCAAGTTTAATTAAATTGAATACTCCTTTAAGCATTCGTGAAGGAAGACGTTGTCTTAATACAATACATGATGATTTAATTAAAATAAGCAATGGTGATGTTGATTCCAATAATTTGAATCATGACAATCTACATATCACTAACAAAAAATACCATTCTCAAGAAAAATCAGGTATTTTAGACAAGCTTCCATTTAAGAATAATAAGGATGCTTTGATAGAGATGAAAGGAATCTACTTTGCATATGAAAGGGAAAACCTGATATTGAAGAATGTGGATTTCGATTTGATCAAGGGAGATTTCCTTAGCTTAATCGGTGGAAACGGTGTAGGAAAATCAACATTCCTCCAGCTATTGGTTGGAATATTAAAACCGATCAAGGGTAAGGTCAAGTACAGAAAGGGAATCAAATTAGCTTATGTTCACCAAAACCCTATGATACACTTCTCTAAAGACAATGTGAAGGAGGAGTTTCTGGAATCAATTCTTGAATCTGACCTTCTCATAAAGAATAATCAAAGCTTAAGCAAGGAAAACTATGAGAAGCTATTGAAATTAAACAATGAGGATTTCATAGCATCTGAAACCTTGAACGGATTGAAATTCGATAGCATTGATTTCAATTTCAAGGAACTGATTGAATTCTTTGACATCACTGACCTTATTGACAAGCATCCATATGACTGCAGTGGAGGGGAACAGCAGAAGATAGCAATTGTCAAGGCATTGCTTCAGAATGCAGATGTTCTTGTATTGGATGAGCCAACTAAAGGATTGGATCCATTGTCCAGCAAGGCATTGGCAGAGATATTGAATTCATTAAGGGACAATGGGCTTACAATAATCATGACAAGCCATGACCTTGATTTTGTTGCAAACAATTGCAAGCGTTGCCTGATGCTGTTTGACAAGGACATTCAGATAGATGATGATCCTAAGGTGATATTCGCTGAAAACAATTTCTATACAACCTTTGTAAATAGGATGGTAAAGGATTATGTTCCTGAAATAGTCACTTTAGATGACTTGAAAGATAAATGGGATTTGGAGTAATTTTATTTTATAATTATGATTAATGATTTTAATGGATTAAATATGATTTAAATAATTTAAGAGTGTGTGATTATGAGTGCAATGGATGAAATGTTAACTAATATGACTGCAAGTTCAACTGGAGTGGTGGACACTCCTATATTTTCAATTACCCTGATAATTTTCCTTATCATTTTGCTTGCAGGAATTATCTATGCAGTGTTCAAGATGTATGAAAACAAGAAGCCGCCAGTTGAATCTATAGTGTTGATTGCTGTGCTGACAGCTATTGCAACAGTGGGACGTATCATTCTAATGTCAATTCCTGCTGTAAACATGGCGTCATTCATAATTATAATGGTTGGTGTTGTATTCGGCAAGGAGGAAGGTTTCCTTGTTGGTGCATTAACTGCATTTGTATCCGGTCTCTTTATGGGAATGGGATACTGGGTCCTGTTCCAGATGCTTGCATGGGGACTTATGGGAGCCAGTGCAGGAATTCTCGCTTCCAGATTTGACAATGTGGGATTCAGAATAGTCTTTGGTCTCCTATGGGGATTCCTGTATGGTTGGATTACAGACATTTCAGCTATTTTCTATTCAGGAACCGCTTTGGAGATAACTCCAATCATTGCATTATACCTTAATGGTGTAAGCTATGACTTAACCCACGGTGTAACCAATGCAGTGCTTTTAGTGGTATTGTATGATTGGTTCAAGAAGATGTTTACCAGAGCAAAAGTGAAATACTTGTCTGGACATTCTTCTGATAGTGAAAGCATTAGTCTTAGTGACTAATGTTTTATTTTTTTCTTTTTTTCTATTTTTTCACTATTTCAATAAATTTAAAATTTTCCATCTTTTTTCTAATAATGTTTTTAATAAGGATGAAAGGATATCTAAGGTAAAATCAAACCTGAAAACTTTTTATATAGTTCAACAATCATGAAACTATAGTTTTATTCAATGAAAATTAAGATCATCTGAATTAAGAAAAGGAGAACAAGTAAAACTTGTCTCAAAGTCACGACCATAATTTCACCTCCATAATGGAATAAATCGGTGATTTATTTAAGATATCGAAACCTTGATAATAGTTTAAATTAACTATTTATAAGTTTAACCAATTTTTAGGACTTTATTTACATTTTAATTGCAATATTGCTTTTATTTTGTAAAAAACAGTCATTTTAAAAAAGTTTACTAAATTGCAATATTGAATCAATTTTAAAAATGAAAAGATGAGTGCTTAATAAAATTATAAGAATAACAAAAAAAGTAAATTTATGTGAAAGAATCCAATTAATGGATTCTTTACAAACCGATTTTTCCATATAGGAGTTTACATAAAGGTGTAAACCCTTAAAATTATTTTTAGTCTTATCTTATTTAAATCTTATTGATTAAGAAAAGATAAGTTTTATTTTAAAGTCAATATTGATTTCATTCAGTAATTTTTTCAGTTCTTTTTATAATTCCCCTATTCAGTCTTGATATTTTTTATATTATTATAATAATTTGGTTTGTTTTTTTAAAACTATGCCAAATATTAACTGAAAACTAGATTATAGTATTATTATAACTGTATTTTAGTAATAACTTTATATATGATAAATTGCATAATATTAAATAACTAAAAATTAGTCAATTCAATTTAACTGAAATTTTATGAGTGAATTTCCTTATTGAAGTTAAAATTGCTAATTTTAGTTGTTTTTTTAAAAATATTATGGAGATATATTATGGTAGCAAAAACAGTAATGAAAACTATTATTACTTTAGTAACCACCGCATTCGGTTTAGTTGCAGGTTTAGCATGGAACGACGCAATCCAAAAGTTAATTGAAACTTTAGTTGGTACTGGAGACGCTCTTGGCGGATTATTCATTTATGCTATTATTGTAACTATATTAGCTATTGTTGTAACCATTGTTCTTGCTAGAATGGCAGCTAAAATGGGTATTGAAGTAGATGATGAAGTTAAAGGAGAATAAGTAGTTTTTATTATTCTCTTTTTTTTACTTTTTTGATATTATTTTATATTTTTTTTAATGTTTTTGAAAATCTTTTTTTATATTTATAGTATTTTATTGAATTGTTTGTTTAAGGGGGTAAAAAATGGCAAAATATTGTGGAAACTGTGGCAGGGAACTTTCAGATGAGGCAAAGTTCTGTCCAAATTGCGGTCAGGAATACATTCTAAGGTACAAGGCAGATCATTATTCCAAACCAGAGGAGTTTGACGGTCCATTTGATGACTTTGATAACAGAAGCTCTACAAATCCTTTTGAAAGCTCTACCAAAAAGAGTTCTGGAAATGATAAGAAAACTGTGGAAACTGGAGAGAAATTTCCTTTCAAAAAGGTATGCATAGCTCTTTTCATTCTATTATTGTTGTTTTCAATAATAACATTTTTTGCCTATGACAGCAACAATTCAAGCGATTATGACACTTCAGTTCTAGAGGACAGTGCAGACAATAT
>NZ_JAFRJO010000020.1 GCF_017432245.1 Methanobrevibacter sp. | reverse complement strand
GCCTCTGTAGGTAATTGGTCTGATGTAACAACCTTTTAAGTTGTTTTCCTTAATGGTTGCTATGATTGCATCACAGATTTCCTCTTGAGTAAATGGAATGTCCATTTTGTAAATTTTAGCGGAATCAAATAATCTTTGTACGTGTTCTTTTAAACGGAATACAGCAGGTCCATTTTCAGTTTCATAACATCTTATACCTTCGAATACTGCAGTTCCATAGTGGACTACGTGAGAGAGAACGCTGATTTTAGCATCTTTCAATGCTACAAATTCTCCATCCATCCAAACTTTTAAATTTTCATCAAATGCCATATTTTCACCTTTTGTCTTTTTAAAAGTATTAATTTCAATGTCAAATTTTAATGTCAATGTAGTTAGTTTTAAGAATTGTTTTATTTAATCAGCACTTGGGCTTGATTAATAGTTTTTAAAAAATAATTCCTTTATTAATTATTTATTTTTTATATTTTAAATATATTGCTTATTTAAAAGATTTTTCATCAGATATTTATGCATTTCATTCATTTTTCGCTAATTTTTTTCAAATTCAAAAAAGGATTTTTATTTTAATTCTTTTCCATCGAAAGTTTTAAATAAGATGTTAACAATATTTATTATGTAGTATGGTTCCGTGGTCTAGGGGTATGATATCTCGCTTACAACGAGAGGATCACGAGTTCGAATCTCGTCGGAACCACTCTATTTTCTTTTTTGAATTAATTTTTTTTACAAACTTTAATTCTACTTTTTTTGCAATGGTTCCGTGGTCTAGGGGTATGATATCTCGCTTACAACGAGATGATCACGAGTTCGAATCTCGTCGGAACCACTTCTCAACTTTTTTTTATTTTTTTAATGTTTCCATCATTCTATTTTCTTTTTTAATTAGCTATTTTTAATTTCCATTAATCTGTTCGTTGATTATAGAATAAACTATTTCATTATAAAAAACTAATTTTGAAAATCGAATAAAAATGAAGATAAAAGAACTAATTTTTTTAAATAAAAAAGAAAATAAAAAAAGAAAAATGGTGGTTTACAAATTAAATTAAGATTTGGTTGAAACGCTTTTTGTGTAAAAGCACTAATCTAGAAAGCAACAATCAATATCATAATTATTACTAATGAAATAAAGAACACGATTGTTCCTTTTACTAAAACATCTGCCTCTCTATCTGAGTATAATACAATACCATAAGAGAGTATCAATGCTATAAATAGTTCAGCAATACCTAAGTATCCTGTAGGGACTTTTACTATTTTTCCAAGGATAAATCCAATTAAATATGAAATAAGGACTACCACAGCAACAGATGCTATTGGATTAGCCAATATAGGCTTTATGATCTCTCCCCAAGGTTTGCTTGGCTTTTGAGGAACATATCCTCCATAATTACTTAAGGCATTGTCAGAAGATGAGAAGAAGCTATGATTGCTGGCAGGCCTATTGCTTCTTTGGCTAAGTGATTTAGGTCTTCTGTTTCCTGAAAGGGAAGGTGCTCTTCTCCTTCTTTTAGGAGCTTGTTGATGACGACTTGCAAATAGTGTGCCAGTTGGTCCTGAATAGTTGTCTCTAGGAGTTTTATTTAAGAACTCAGCACGGTAAAGGTCATCATCATACTCACTGTAATGACTTAATTCCAATCCGCCGACTTCATCCTCATAATATTCCATATCTTCAGAGAATTCCTCATAAGATTCATAAGCACCTTGAAGCCTGTTATATGACCTGTCATCATCATAATCCCTATAATTGGATGTGTTGTCAATATAATCTCTGTTAACATCTCTATTATAGAATGAATCACTATCGATATCTGTTAATCTGTTCGCTCTACGATCCAATCTTGGTTTTGTTTCTTTGTTTTTATTTGAATATTTTTTAGCTAAAGTGACAAGGCTGTTTCTATCGATCAATTTGATTTTTCTCTCTTCAGCATATCTTTTTGCTTGAGATGAAAAACCGGAACTGGTTACAACAGCAACCTTAGAGGCTCTAAGTTTTTTACCAATGACTTCCATTTCCTTTAAAACATCGATTCCAACTTCCCAGTCCTTATCGTAGTTTTTACATGCAACCACTAAACCAAAATCACCCATTGATGTTTGAAGGATTGCATATATGTCTACAACCTGTTGTGATGTCTTAAAATTTTTATAAACTTTAAAGCCAGAATCTTCAAGAACTTTAGCTATAAAATTCACTAATTGTGGCTTTTCCACGGTTTCACCTTATCTTAATTTTAATATAATATATTTATATTTTCTCAATATATAATTTTTATTAAATTTTTCTAAAAAATCAATCAAATTCAATAATATTCTCATCCCATTTCTATAAATTTTTTCATTTTTTCAAATTTTTTCATAATATTTATAATCATGAAAATATATACTATTATTAGTTATATAATCTAAAAAACAATTGAATTTTTAAAATGAGATTTTAAAACATTTAGATTATTTTTAATTATAATTTTAAGGAATAGTTATTATGTTATCTATTGGTCAATGTTACTTAGATTTTGTTGATAAAATCTTAAAAGAGGGAAAGGAAACCTATAAGGACAGTGATCATCATTTAAAGGAAAGTCTTGGTAATTATTATTATATTGATGATCCATTGGATTTGAAATTCAGAGCTAAATATCAGCACATGACTCCTGAATTGATGTTGGAAGAGATTAAAAGCGGAAAATTTGATATTCCTTCATGTCCTATCAAAGGTGATGCATTGTATGAATATGTCAAATCCTTTGAAATAAGGGATGACCAAGGTTTTGTTTACACTTATCCTAATCGTATATTGGAGCATTTTGGTGTAGACCAATTCGAAACCATGAAACAAAGAATCTTGACTGCAACAGGAAGTAACCGTGCAGTTGCTGTTACAATTGATCCTGCATTGGATGGAGATAGGGAAGACATTCCTTGCTTGCAGGTATTGCAGATTCTTGTTAGGGATGGAGAATTAACCATTCACTGTTTCTTCCGTTCCAATGATATTTTTGGAGCATTTTATTCCAACATGTTCTTCATAACATATATTGGAATTAAAATGAAGGAGGAAGTGAATAAGGAAATCATGGGAGATAAGCTAAACTTCGGCGGTCTTCATTACCATTCCACTTCTGGTCACATATACAGCAATGATATGAGAGCAGCTAGAAGATTGATTTCTGCTAATAAATAATCTTAG
>NZ_JAFRJO010000002.1 GCF_017432245.1 Methanobrevibacter sp. | reverse complement strand
TTGCAATTATTTGATTACGATTATTTGATTATATTATAAAATGTTCTTAAAGGTGATCTTATGAGAACAACTCAATTTAAAGTATTAGAAGAAGTTAGTTTAAACAATCCTATATTTATTGAAGCACTTCCTGGAATCGGTCATGTAGGAAAATTAGCAATTGATCATGTTATTGATGAACTTGATGCCACTAAATTTGTTGAAATCTATTCTCCTTTCTTCCCACCACAAGTTCTTGTTGGTGAAGGAGGAATCGTAGAGGATATGAAAAATGAAATGTATTACTTGAAGTCTGCAGGTGCAGATGAAAGGGATTTCATATTTTTAGTAGGTAATTGTCAAGCTTTAGCGCCTGAAGGTCAATACGAACTCTGTGGTTCTATCCTTGACTTCGTTGAATCAAAAGGGGCTAAAGAGTTTTATACTTTAGGTGGTCTTGCTACTGGTCAACCTGTAGAAGGTACTGAAGGCCGTGTTTTAGGTGCTGCAACTGATGAGGAAATTATTGAAGTACTCAAGGAAGCAGATATTGAAATCAGATCTGCTGATGGCGGTATCGTTGGCGCTTCTGGTTTATTCTTAGGTTTAGGTAGACTCAGAGGAATGAAAGGAGCTTGCTTAATGGGTAAAACTCCTGGTTATTTCATTGATGCTGAAGCAGCTGAAGCTATTTTGCAAAAATTAGCTATTCTCGTAAAACTCGAAGTAAGCACTGAAGAGTTAGAGGCAAAAGCTGAAGAAATCCGTGAAATGATTAGCCAAGCTCAACAAATGGAGCAAGAAATGCTTCAAAGAGCAATGGGTCAACAAGCACCACAACAAGCTCAAGATGACCTCAGATACATAGGTTAATTGTTTTAAAAATTTCAAATTTGATAGCTATTGTTTTTTAGCTATTTTCTTTTTTTATGTTTTATTTTAATTTTAATTTTTAATTTACTATTTTTAATATTTTATTTCCTCACATTTTTCACTACTTCTCTGTGAATAAAGTAAAGTAAAAATTTATGATTGTGAGATTATTTTTCATATTCAATATTTTTTTCCATATTTAAAAAATTATATAATGCACCAATGCAACCTGCTGCATTTTCTAAAAAGCATTTTTCGATTTTTGGCTCTTTTATGGGGTTTGAAGTTTTATTTATAAAAAATTCATGCACAGCTTCTTTTATTTCATCTATTAAAACATCTTGGGCGGAGATTCCTCCACCAATACAGAATTTTTCAACATCTAATACGCATTGGGTATTGATGATTCCAGCAGATATTATTTTAGCATAATCTTTTAATGATTTGATTGCTATCTCATCACTTTTATGATACTCCTCGAAGAATTCACGCCCATCAATATCATTATAATTTATGCCCTTTGATTTAGCATAAGGTTTTATTAGACTTTTGCAATCTCCAACTTTAGAGAATCTATTTGCTTCATTTTGGTCTTTAAAATTGGTTAAAATACTTGAAAATTCTCCTGCAGATCCATTTGCTCCACGATATAATTGCCCATTAAGGATTATGCCTCCACCAATCCCAGTACCTAATACCATAACAATCCCATTCTTTACATTGGATAGGTTTCCTTTCCAAAATTCAGCTAAAGCAGAGCATTTTCCATCATTTTCAATCCAAATTCTTTTAGAATATCTTTCTTCTAAAATGGATTTTAAAGGTAAATCATGCACCCATTTGAAAGAACCTCCTGTATGGGCAATGCCATCTTTAACGTTGATTAAACCTGGGAAAGATAATGCAATCCCATCTATTTCATTCAAGTGAGGCAAAATAATTTTATCCAAGGAATCATATAATTCTTCTTCTTTTTCCTTTTTAGTTTCTATCTCATCAATTTTGTAATTTTCTGCATTTTTATCTATTAATGTATATTTAATTGCAGTTCCGCCAATATCGATTGCTAAATATTTTTCATTGTTCATAGTTATAGGGCCTCTTTGATTATTGATTCCTTTTTTATTAACCAATCTTTAATTTATTTAAAAAAATATTTAAAATTATGGAATGATTTTTTCATATTTCAGTATTTCTTTTCTTATTTTTTAAATAATTTTTTATACTTTGTAAAATAGATATAATCTAGTATTATAATTATTTTAAAATAATTATGGATAATTATAAATTAATTAAAAAATTCAAATTTTTTTTAAAAATCATATTAAATTCAATTAAAGCTTTCTTTTAAGATTATTAGGATGATATTATGCTTCAAATTGCAGTTACAGGTAAACCGAATGTAGGAAAATCTTCATTTTTCAATTCAGCTACTGCATCTCAAGTGGAAATGGCTAATTATCCATTTACAACTATAGATGCAAACAAGGCTGTTGCTCATGTTATTAGTGAATGCCCATGTAAGGAAATGAATGTCACATGCAACCCACACAACTCACAATGCATTGATGGAACAAGATTGATTCCAATAGAATTGATTGATGTTGCAGGGCTTGTTCCAGGAGCTCACGAAGGTAAAGGGCTCGGAAACAAGTTTTTAGACGATTTAATGCAAGCTAAAGTCTTCATTCATGTAATTGATGCTTCAGGTTCTACTGATGCAGAAGGAAACCCAGTTGATCCAGGTTCCCATGACCCATTGGAAGACATTGAGTTTTTAGAGCATGAAATAGTCATGTGGATGTATGGAATCGTAAGCAAGAATTGGGTAAGGCTTATCCGTAAGGTTGAAGCTGAACACTTGGACTTTTCCAAAGTCATTTTTGAGCAATTATCTGGTACAGGTATTCTAATTGAAGATGTGATTGAAGCATTAAGAACTGTAAATCCTAATTACGGCAAATGGGAAGAAGAAGACTTGATTGAATTTGTCCGCAATCTATTGAATATTGCAAAACCTTCCCTTGTGATTGCAAACAAAGCAGATTTACCTGGAGCACGTGAAAACATTGAAAGAATGCAGGAAAAGTACCCTCGTGTAATTCCAACATCTGCTGAATCCGAGCTTGCACTTATGAATGCTACAAGGGCCGGATTGATTTCATACATTTCTGGAGACAGCAGTTTTGAAATTCTTGAAAAGGATAAGCTAAATGCTAACCAAATCAAGGCTTTGGAATATATCCAAACCAACATCCTTGATGTTTATGGCAGCACTGGTATTCAAAAGGCATTGAACACTGCAGTATTCGAACTTTTAAACATGATTGTTGTCTATCCTGTAGGGGATGAGCATAAATTAACTGACCAAAAAGGAAATGTCCTGCCAGATGCTTTCTTGGTTCCTAAAGGTTCCACTCCACGTGAATTTGCATATATAATTCACACAGACATTGGTGATAAGTTCATGCATGCAGTAGATGCAAGAAAGAGCATGAGAATTGCAAGTGATTATGAACTCCAAGATAGGGATATCATTAAGATTGTTACACATTAATTTATTATATATTGAAGATTAGTTTAATTAGTATTAAAATTCACAATTTATTTAGAAATTAGTTAATTATTATTAGGTGAATAAAAATGATGCATCCACGTCCAAGTCCAATAGCAGCTTCCCTTTACACTTTAAGGGATTTAAATGCAGATGTAATTGTTATGCATGGGCCACATGGCTGTTGCTTTAGAACAGGGAGACTCCTTGAAAGTGATGGTGTTAGGGTTGTTACAACAGCTATGGCTGAAAATGATTTTATTTTAGGTGCTGGTGAAAAGCTTCAGGAAACCTTGCAAGAGGCTTATGATACATTCAATCCAAAACTAATGGGTATTGTAGGAACTTGTGCAAGTATGATCATTGGTGAAGACTTAAAGGAGCCAATTGAAAACCTTGGCCTTGACTGTGTTATCTTGCCTGTGGAATCTCATGGCGGTTTCGGTGAAGGAGATAATACAGAGGGAGCTATTGCAGTGCTTAACGCTGCTGTAGAATATGGTGTAATCCCTCAAGAGGAAGCTGATCGTCAAAATGAAATGCTAAGGCTTGCAACACATGTTGAAAAGACTCGTGGAATGGCTCAAGGAAAATACATCAAGCCTAATTTTGGAGATAGTAAGGAAAAGGTTGCAAGAATCATTGTAAAAGCAATCAAGGAAGGTAAAAATGTAGCATTTGTATTGAATGCTAAAAAGGAAACTTCCTATCTCTTTGCAGACATTTTAAATTGTGATTTCTCTCCACTTGTTGATGGAGCAGAGTCTAATAAAGATATTGAAAATCTTCATTTCATTGCCAATTTGGATGAAAACATAGGTCTTCCAAGAATAAGGCAACATGCAGTAAATATTACTAAAGAATTAAACGAAACTGGAATTGATATTGAGTGCATCACTGGTGGCCTTGATGAATATCCAATCACTCCAAGAAAGGCAGAGGAATACCTTAAGGAAATCAAGCCAGACCTTGTGATTGTTGCAGGTGTTCCACATGCATTGTATGTTGAAGAGCTTGACTGTGAAACTGTTGCAGTTACAGATGGTCCAAGACTTGTTCAGCCACTTAATGAATTAGGGTACTCACATGTAATTGCTGAACTAGATGCTCATTCTAAGACATTAGGTATAGATAGCATAGTCGATTCAGACTTTGGTATGATGATACGTTCAGTTATTGAATGGGAGCTCGAAGAAAATTAATATTTATTTAATCAAATATCATTTTAATTAATCGTTATTTTAATTTAAATAATAGAATAATTTTTTCTAAAAATAGTTAAATATATTTAACTTAAAAATAGTTTAATTTCAAATTTTGCAGGTAATTTTATGATTACAATTATTGATTACAAAAGTGGAAATCTTAGAAGCATTTCCAATAGCTTTAAGAAAATAGGTGTTGAAGCCATTATTACAAGCGATCCAAATGAGATTGCAAATGCTAAACATCTTGTTCTTCCAGGAGTGGGGGCTTTTGGGACAGCTATGGAAAACATTGAACCTTTTAAAGATGTGATTTTTGAACATATTGATGATGGAAAGCCATTTTTAGGCATTTGCTTAGGTCTTCAAGTGCTTTTATCCTCAAGTGAAGAGTCTCCAGGTGTAAAGGGACTTGACATTTTCAAAGGTCATTTCGCTAAGATTCCAGAAGGCAGAAAGATTCCTCATATGGGATGGAATCAGTTGAAGCAAGTTAAGGAATGCCCTATTTTAGATGGGGTTGATGGCAAGGACTTTTATTTTGTACACTCCTATCATGCAGTGCTTGATGATGAAAGCAATTTGTCTGCTGTTGTAGATTATGGCATTGATTTAACTGCTGCAGTATCAAAGGATAATGTATTTGCAACTCAATTCCACCCAGAAAAAAGTGGAGTTCCAGGACTTAAAATACTTAAGAACTTTGTTAATTTAGAATAAATTTATTCTACTTTCTTTTTTTTAATAATTCTAATTTTTTTCTTATTTTTTGAAAATATTCACAACTCTTTATTTTTTTAAATTTTTTTAGTAAATTATTTAAATAACCCTGTACATATTATCCTTGGGGGAGATATTATGGGAAAATTTAAATTCTTAATTATTCTAATTTTAGCTCTATTTTTAGTATGTGGAATTGTTATGGTTGTAGATGCACCTAGTTCTTTTGATGATTCTGTAAGTCTCATACCTACTTCTGATTCAAGTGTAGATGCAGACTCATCCAACTGTGTAAATGGAACCTGTTTAGTTGATTCCAATAAAACCTATGATAATTCCGTTAAAACTGTGGATAAAAACAATAAAGATCATAAGATAAATTATGATTCAAAATATTATGTTGATGATTTCATTGATGGTTTATACTTCTGTAATGACCTTGAATATGCATTCAAGGAGGCTAAGGCTCATAATAGGAATGTAATGATTATTTTTGACGGAGCAGCTTGCATTTATTGTGAATACCTCAAGGAAGGAACTTTAACAGATCCTTCTGTTCAAAAGGAAATAAATGAAAATAACATTTTATTGATTACAGAAAGCAGTGAAAGTCCAGAACTTTTCCAACAATTGGAGGTTTACGGAACTCCAACTACTGTAATCTTAGATCAAGATGGAAATGAATTAGGCAGAATAGATGGTTATGAACCTCCAGAAGAATATTTGAGAGATTTAAAAGAGATTAATAGTCATTAATATTTGCTAATGAGGATTTTAAAATGGAGATAATGCCGATTATTTCATTTTTTACAGGAGTGATTTCAATATTATCTCCTTGCATCATACCCACTATACCAATAATTGTGGGATTTAGCTTAAAGACCAAATCAAAAGCGGGAATATTGTCTTTTATCTTTGGATTATTTAGCATCTTCACAATAATCATCTTTTTGACAGGGTTCTTTACAGCTATTCTCTATAGATATATTATTTATGTAAGGGTCATTGCTGCAGTTATCTTATTGATTATGGGAATATTGATGTTTTTTGATTATAATCTGTCCCTTAAATCGATGGATGCCAGAACAGGTGGGGGCATAGTCAATTCATTTATTTTAGGATTCTTGACTTCAATTGCTTGGGCAGATTGTTATAGTGCGTACCTTATTTCTCTTATAACCTTGCTTGTAAGCTCAAACAGCCCTTTATATGCAGTTGGAAACATACTTATTTACGTTTTAGGATTTGCATTGACCTTGCTTGTATTATGTTTGGCAATTTCAAGAATCGATCTGGAGAAATTGATTTCCAAGGCAAACCACATTCCTAAAATATTTGCAATTTTGATTATTATCGGGGCTATTTACCTTTTCTACACTTCAATACAAGTATTTTTATAATTCTTCTACTTTTTTCTAATTTTTCTTTTATCTATTTTACTCTTTTACTCTTTTTTATTTAATTTCACCCTTAAAAATCAAATCTTATATAATGAATAAAACAAATATAATTACATAAAGATTATAAAATTATTAAATTTTTTATTATAATTTTTAAATATTTAAATAATTTAAATAATTTTAATATTATTTTAAGATTTTTAAGTGGAGATTGAAATGATTTACTCAAAAGAAATTGAAAATATGTGTCCTGTTCATAAGGGAGCAGACCACGGTCCTGCACCAATACCTGAGGAAGGCAGATGGGTAAAATCCAAGGAAATAAGTGACATTTCCGGACTCACTCATGGTATCGGATGGTGTGCACCTCAACAAGGATGCTGCAAATTAACCTTAAATGTTAAGGAAGGAATCATCGAAGAGGCATTGGTTGAAACTCTTGGATGCTCTGGTATGACTCATTCCGCAGCTATGGCTGGTGAAATTCTTGTTGGAAAGACAATCCTTGAAGCATTGAATACAGACCTTGTATGTGATGCAATCAACACAGCTATGCGTGAATTATTCTTGCAAATTGTTTATGGTAGAACCCAATCTGCATTTTCAGAAGGGGGTCTTCCAATTGGAGCTGGACTTGAAGATTTAGGAAAAGGTCACAGATCCCAAGTTGGAACCATTTACTCAACTAAAGTTAAAGGTCCAAGATATTTGGAACTTACTGAAGGTTACATCACTGAAATAGGGCTTGACGAAGACGATGAAATCATCGGATACAAATACATCAATATGGGAGTTATGTTAGACCTTATTAAAGATGGAACAGATCCAATGGAAGCTATTCAAAAGGCAAGTGGTCAATACGGCAGATTTGAAGATGCCGTCAAGAAAATTGACCCAAGGAAGGAATAGGAGGAATAATTATGAGTTTATTTGAAAGTTATGAAAGAAGAATAGATCAAATTGTTCCAGTTCTTGAAAAATATGGCATTAAAGACCTTGAAGAAGCAAAGGCAATCTGCAATGAAAAAGGCTTCAATCCATATGACATTGTAAAGTCTGTTCAACCAATCTGTTTTGAAAACGCTTGTTGGGCATACACTTTAGGTGCAGCTATTGCAATCAAGAAGGACTGCAAAAAGGCAAGTGATGCAGCAACTGCAATCGGTGAAGCATTGCAGGCATTCTGTATTCCTGGAAGTGTAGCAGATGACAGAAAAGTAGGTCTTGGTCATGGAAACCTTGCTTCAATGTTGCTCTCTGATGAAACTGAATGTTTCGCTTTCTTGGCAGGTCACGAAAGTTTTGCTGCAGCAGAAGGTGCAATCGGTATTGCAAACTCTGCAAACAAGGTAAGAAAAGAACCTTTAAGAGTTATCTTAAACGGTTTAGGAAAGGATGCAGCATTGATCATCTCAAGAATCAATGGATTCACTTATGTTCAAACTGAGTTCGACTACTTCACTGGTGAAGTGAAAGTAGTTAGAGAAAAAGCTTATTCCGATGGTGAAAGAGCTAAAGTAAGATGTTACGGTGCAGATGATGTAAGGGAAGGTGTAGCTATAATGCACCTTGAAGGAGTTGATGTATCAATTACAGGTAACTCAACAAACCCTACAAGATTCCAACACCCCGTAGCTGGAACCTATAAGAAGGAATGTGTGCTTCAAGGCAAGAAGTACTTCTCAGTTGCTTCTGGTGGAGGAACCGGTAGAACCTTGCACCCAGACAATATGGCAGCAGGTCCTGCATCATATGGTATGACTGACACTTTAGGAAGAATGCATTCTGATGCTCAATTTGCCGGTTCAAGTTCTGTACCTGCTCATGTGGAAATGATGGGACTCATTGGTATGGGTAACAACCCTATGGTTGGTGCAACTGTAGCAGTTGCAGTGGCTGTAGAGGAAGCTTTAAAATAGTTTAAATAATCTTTAAACTATTTCTTTTTCTTTTTTGTCTTTTTTTACAATTATAAAACACTTTTATTTTATTATTTTATACTTCACTAACTTATCAATAATTATTTAAATGTCATATTAATAAAATAGTAGTATGATTTCATTTTTCATTTGTTTATTTGCATTAATTTTATCTTATTTTATTTATGGTCGTTTTTTAGAACGTATCGTTGGTGTTGATGGAAGTAATGTAACACC
>NZ_JAFRJO010000019.1 GCF_017432245.1 Methanobrevibacter sp. | reverse complement strand
TACCAACCTGAAATCGCTTACTTTGAAACCTGTCACGAAGTAAAGCTCATTGTAGATGACATCTACGAAAACGGTAGGGCTGGACTGTGGCATGATGGAAGTAACACTGCTGAATACGGTGGATTAACCAGAGGTGGCAGAATTATCACTGATGCTACTAAAGCTGAAATGAAAGCAATCTTAACTGAAATCCAAGATGGAACCTTCAAAAAACAATTTGCAGATGAAAACGCAACTGATGCAGCAAACTTAAAAGAAATGAGAGCTGCTGAAGAAAAAGAAGGCATCGAAATTGTCGGTAAAAGATTAAGAATCGCTTGTGGATTACAAAAAGAAGACGAATAGTTTCTCTTCTTTCTTTTTTCTTTTTTTATTTATTTTTACAATATTATAATATTTTTTATCAAATTTTCTTATTTCAAACTTTTTAAAAACTTTCTGCTTTTTTAAATATTATATAAAAGTTTTTAAACTATGCCAAATATATCTAAATTAACTAATGATTAGTCTAGATTTTTTTAATTTAATTCTAAATTTGTGATTAAAATGGTATTTGTAGGTATGGATCATGGAACTACCGGTATTTCATTTGCTATAATGAATGATACAGAAGTTCTTGATGTTTTTAAGATATCTCGTGAAGATAGTAAGGCTGGAAAAGTGTCAGCTATTGAAGAATTGTCCAAGCGTGTAGATTTGGATGATATTGAATTAATGATTATCACTTATGCAATGGGAGATGGAATCAGCACCATTCTTCCAATGGAAAGGGTTGAAAACAGAGGAATCCTTTCAATTGGCGGTGCAGGTAAGGTGACTGGTGGTGGAACATCAGTGTATTCAGAAATTGAAAATGCCAATTTGCCTGTATTGATGATTCCAGGAATCCATAAGAATTGCGATTGGCTTGACCCACTGTTCAGAGCAGCTTATTCCCATCATGCAAGCCCTGAAAAAATCAGCATTGTCTATAATGCTTATCTTGAAACCAATTGGGAAAACATGATTGTCGCGGACATCAGTTCCAATAGCGTTGACTTGCTTGTTGAAGATGGAATAATCAAGGGAGCCATTGATGCCTGTTGCGGTGCAATGGGAGTTGTTCATGGACCTCTTGACTTGGAAATGATCAGGGATATCGATGAGGGTAAAAGAACAGCTAACGAATGTTTCTCTCATGCCGGTGCAGTAAAGATAGCAAATATTGATGATAAGGTCGCTTTCATGAAGGATGACCTATTAGAGAATTATAGAAATGGTGATGAAAAGGCCAAATTAGCTATTGACACTATGATAATGACTGTAGTCATGGAAATAGCAGGATTGATTGCAGTCAGCAAAAATGAAATTGAAGGAATTGTTCTTACAGGCTCTATGGGTTCAATGAAAGATCCTGTAGATTTTGAGAAAGAGTTGAACAAGTACTTCAAGAACAAGTACCCAACCAAGATCATTTCAAGTGAATCCGGAGCTATTGGTGCAGCTCAAATAGCAAGGGACATTGCTCATGGAAAAAGAGAGATCATGGGTATAAAAGTTGAGCTTTAATTGTATACAAATTGTATTCAAATTGTATACAATATATTTTTTTTAGACTATTTTTTCTTTATTTTTTTTCGATTTTAATTTTTTTAAAAAAAGAGTTTTAAATTTATTTTTATTGCAAAACTCATTATTTCTCCTTTTTTTATCTAAAATTTTTTCTACAATAGAAAATTAAAAATAGCTATTTTTAAATAGGGATATAATAATTTTTAAAATGAGCATATAATAAAATTTATGAAATAAATAAAAAATAAAAATAGAAAAATTTAGAGAATATTTCTCTAAACTTTTTTTAAGTTGATTAAAGTATTAAACTACCAACCAACACGATAATTCCTACAATCCAACAGTAGTAAGCGAATATGTCCAAGCTTTTTTCTCTAACGATTTTAAGCAGTACGCTTATAGCCAAGTATCCTGAAATAATTGCAACAACAAATCCTGCAATGCATGCTCCTATTTCGATACTTCCTCCACTTAAATCCTTAAGTTGGAAAACCGCCGCACCTAAAATTGCTGGAATTGATAAGATGAAACTGAATTTAGCAGCAAATTCCTTATCTAATCCTGCAAATAATCCAGCAGCTATTGTAGTTCCTGAACGGGAAAGTCCAGGCAAAATAGCTAATGCTTGCCCGCATCCCATGATAATGGCTTCTTTAAGGCTTATGTTTCTAACATCTATTCTGCCGCTGTTCATTCTTTGGGATGCATATAAAAGACAACCGGTTATTAATAATAAGAATGCAGGTATGGTCAATCCCTTAAACATTGATTCGATTACATCGTTAAACAATACGCCTACAACACCTACAGGAATGGTAGCCAATATTGTAAGCCAAGCTAATTTCTTGTAAGGGTCTTTCTTGATTTCTCCTATGAAATTCCCATTTTTTAAGTCAACTAGACTTAAAAGGAATCCTTTAATCATATTTACAATATCATTAAAGAAATACACTATTACAGCTACAAGTGTTCCTACATGCATCAACACATCAAAGGCAAGCCCTACCTCAGAAACACCTAATGCCTGTTGGGCAAAGATCAAATGAGCAGAACTGCTTACCGGTAGAAATTCAGTTAATCCTTGGACAAGTCCAATGATTATTGCTTGAAAAATATCCATTATTTCAACTCGCTTAGTTTTTTATAAGATTTTAAATTAGTTAAGTTTAAAAAGCTTTAAAAAAAATTTAATTAACTCATGTCTATTCGACATAAGTTAACCAATTATGAATGTCTTCAGATCTTCCATATACTGCATCGAAGTATTTTTCTTGCAATTCTTTGGTTACAGGACCTCTTGATCCAATACCGATTTGTCTGTTGTCG
Source organism: Methanobrevibacter sp. (assembly GCF_017432245.1). Taxonomy (GTDB): domain Archaea; phylum Methanobacteriota; class Methanobacteria; order Methanobacteriales; family Methanobacteriaceae; genus Methanobrevibacter. Next base: position 629 of record NZ_JAFRJO010000019.1, on the reverse strand, counting down.
ATTGCACGGATTGGAGTAACTTCTGCTGCACTTCCAGTGAAGAACACTTCGTCAGCTAAGTATAATCTTTCTCTTGAGATGGTTTCTTCAGAAACTTCATAGCCTAAGTCTTTCGCAATGGTCATGATACTGTCTCTGGTAATTCCTCTAAGGATGGAAGAACCTAAATCAGGAGTGATGATTTTACCATTTTCTACGATGAAAATGTTTTCTCCACTACCTTCTGCAACATGTCCGTGATAATCTAATTGGATAGCTTCATCGTAACCGTGCTCTCCTGCTTCCAAGTTTGCAAGCTGGGAGTTCATGTAGTTAGCTGCAGCTTTTGCAAGAACAGGCAATGTTCCTGGTGCTGGTTTTCTCCAAGTGGAAATACCGATGTTTGCACCTTGTTCCATTTCCTCTTCTCCAATGTATGCTCCCCATTCCCATACAGCAATGGTGGTGTTTACAGGACAGTTCAATGGGTTTACACCTAATTCACCAAAGCCTCTGTAGGTAATTGGTCTGATGTAACAACCTTTTAAGTTGTTTTCCTTAATGGTTGCTATGATTGCATCACAGATTTCCTCTTGAGTAAATGGAATGTCCATTTTGTAAATTTTAGCGGAATCAAATAATCTTTGTAC
>NZ_JAFRJO010000018.1 GCF_017432245.1 Methanobrevibacter sp. | reverse complement strand
CTAGGTTTAGGTCTGTATCTTAATTTACGTTGAGTTTTAGAATAAGCCCAAATAGGGATTCTTCTGTTTTGTTTATTAGCTTTAGCCATTCTTAATTTTTTAGCTAATGGTTTATTTCTACTCATTTTTTCACCGCGAATATAATAAATTTGATATTTTGAAAAATAATTTAATTAATTTTAATAATCATTGATTACAACTTAAATCCTGTTTAATTCATTTTTTTAGCCCAATAACATTAGTTTGGTAATGTTCTGGGAAAATTTCAGAAGAGTTTCCTCCTTTCTTATCAATTAAACAACGAATTTCAACCTCATAATCTGAACTTGTATCCTTATTGCTCTTTTCATGCTTCAATTCAAAAAGATTATCCACAAGATATTTGATGGTCTTGTAACCAAAACTATCAAGATTCATATATTGAATATCTTTTCTATCCTCTAAGCTTCTAATCTGATTTCTGTTGAGTTTAGGAGTTTTATCATCCCTTCTTGTGCCATCAGCAACAAGTTCGTAATGATTTGCAACTTCCTCAACAACAGCTTCATGAAGATACTTTATTCCATCATTAGGAAATCCATCTTCCATAATCATATCAACAGCTTTTTCCAGAATGGAAATGTCCAAATCTAAAACCTTATGCTTTAAGCCAATGGACTCTGCAGATTTTTGAGCTGGATGAAATGAATCATAAACTCCAAAGTTAGCAGTAACGAGTTCAACATCAAAACCTAATTGGTCAAGGATAATTCCCATCAATGAACTGTCTTTGCCACCACTATAAAGAACACAAGCTTTCATTTTACCAAATCACTAGTCAATTATCTTCTTGTAATGTGAATTTCTCTTTTTTGACCCATGAGATTTTTAAGTAAAACTTTAAGTTGTTCATCAGTTACTTTTCCTCTAAGAGAACCTGCTTGAGCTGATTGAAGCAATTGGATTTCAATATTTTGAACGAGTTCCGGTTTAGTTAATCTGAGATTATCTAATCTTCCACGAGCCTCAGGAGTCAAAATCTGTTTCATAGCTTGCTTTAACTGAGCTTCCATTTCTGCTTGTTGTTGAGCAGCTTGCTGTTGAGCCAATTGTTGCTGAGCCAATTGCTGTGGGTCAGCATTCATAGCTGCTTGTTGTTGTAATTCAGCCATACGTCTTTTGCGTATTTCATCAAGTTCACTCATAATAAAAACCCCATTAATTTAAATATTTTTCATTGAATCAATCATTAAATAATCATCAAAAATATTCCATGATTAATTCTAATTAATTCTACCTAATATTTTGAAAGTTCTGGAATATCTTTAATTAATTCAGCAGAAGTATTATCTAAGAAAGATCTACCTTCTGGAGTAATAATTCTTCCAGCATCGACTTTTTCTACGTAACCTGCATCTTCTAATTGATGTAAAGCTACTCTTACAATAGAGCCACTACCTTTTCTGAATTTTTCAGGGTTAACTCCTCTGTCTTTTTTACCACCGTAGAAGGTTCTTAAACTTCTTACTCCAACTGGTCCATCAATATAAACTCTTCTTAAGATAGAAGCGCATCTTACATACCACCAGTCGATGTTTTCTGGTTTTCTTTCTTTGTGAACACCAGTTTTAACAAGTTTTGTCCATTCAGGGGCAACAATTTTATCATTATTATCTCTAAATTCATCTGCAACAGTATTAATTAATAACTCTGCAGGAACATCAAATACAGTTGTCATATAATTTTCTCCAATTAATATGTTTCTAATCCAATTTTCTTACTCACCTAAGACTGGTGTCTGTAACTCTAAGTGAATAATCTAATTAGATTGTTTTTTATAAATAACAGCAACATTTCCTCTAACGTCAATAAGTTGGGATTTAGTGCCTTCAACAATGTTGCTTATTAAATCATCTTTATTTCTTGCTACATTCTTAGCAAATCGTAATTTAATAATAGGATTGGATTTTAACTGACGTTTAATCTCTTCAATAACATTGTCATTAACACCAGCTTTTCCAATATTTATTGTCATAGCGGAACGAGCTTCATTCATAATCTCTTTTTTTGAAAGTGTAAGAGTCAATTTTAGCTCTCCTTTTTAACTTTTTTTCCCTGATGTAAGGAATTTTCATGATATGGCCACACTCGCCACAATAAATATTAATTTCATTATTAATTAGCCGGACAGCGCAGTTGTGACCGGGAACTAAAAACTTGTAACAATTTTTACAGTATCTTCGTCCCCACGCTTGAGGAATTTTTGTATTGTACTTCTTTGAAATCTTTCGAGCAAGCTCAACATAACGATGAGATCTTTCAGGATGCTCTTTATATTCCTTTTCTGCACGATTAAAAAGAATATCCATTCTTTCTTGAGCTATTTCAATCATCCAATCAGGTTTTTTTCCTCTAGCCATAGATACTCCTCTCATACATAGTATAATCTCTTTAAAATAACTTATTGCCTAAATAAAAGTAGATTTTGATGAGAAATCACATTATAAGCAATGTAAAAATAAAGTAATTAAATAAATATTCCTATAATATAATAGTACAAGAGGAATATTAAGATAAGATATGTTTTTTATTATATAAAAAGGTTTTCTATATTATATATAATATTATAGAAATAAATAAAAAAAGTAAATATGAGATGGAATATTAATGATTTTTTAGAGATTTATTTTTATTCCAAAAGCCATTTCATAAAGTCAATTGACCCGACAGGACATTCCATTTTATCCGCTGCAATAGATATTATGAAATCGCGAATCTCTTCAACAGACTTGTCGCTTGCATCTATCTCATTGGTTTTATCCCCATAAATTTCATAAGCTTCCGCTGAACAGACTGCCAATGCCTCAGCCTCAAGGTTTTCTTGAATTTTGGACTCTGAATAATTCCTTTCTTCAAGCCTATTTTTAAGAATGGATGGATTTAAGCGAAGAACAATCATCTTATCTGCACCTTCACAAAGATGAGACAAATGACCTTCCACTATTAAAACACGATTGCTGCTTTTATCGATTTCATCGTTCAAGCATTCATTCAATCCATCAATGTCAATGACTTTATAGAATTTATCAGGATCTTCACCTATAACCAAATCATTTTCAAATGCAAAATCGTTTATTTTAATAAGTTTTGAATCAAATCCATTATCTGATAAATACCCATTCAAGTCATTTGCAACAGTTGTTTTTCCAGTGCATGGAGTGCCTGAAATGAAAATAACTGTATCTTTGGATAAATCCTCTAAAATAGACTTATTTGAAATGGACTTATTTGAAGTAGACTCATTTGAAATAGACATATTAACACTATACCTATTTTTTAAGGATTATACGCAAAACATCCTCATCTTCCAAGACATGGTCTGGACCTACCTTTTGACCTGGGAATTTAACTGAAGTTCCCCAAATCTTAGCATGCCTAAAGTTTTTAACAAACTCTCTATGTAACTTTTCACATGCATCAATAACTGTAGACCCTCTTCTGATAACCAATGGATCTTCCATATCTGCTTTTCTACCTTGTGGCTTTAAATAAACTCTAATTAAATCTACACGGTCAAATATTTCCTCTTTAAGTGCATCAATATTGAGTTTCTTATCTGCAGAAATAGGTATGAAATCAGGAATTTCCTTTTGAAGTTCCTTTAAATAATCAAGGTCGACTAAATCCACCTTATTCAATAGAATCATCATAGGAACATAGGATTTGTTGTCTTCAATGACATCAATGAACTGGTCAATGGTAACATCATCCCTAAACAATACATCAGCATTATGAATTCCATACTCATTGATAATTGATCTGATGGTTTTTTCATCCAAATAGGTTAAAGGAACGGTTGTAGAAACATTGACTCCGCCTTTGCGTGTCTTTTTAATTTTAACATCAGGCTTGGTTTGATTTGGTCTTACACCTACATTATCAAGCTCTTTTAAGATAACATTCAAATGCTGAGGATTGAGTGTATCCAATACCACTATAATCAAGTCTGCAGTTCTTGCTACAGATAAAATCTCTTTACCTCTACCTTTACCTCCAGCAGCACCGGTAATGATTCCAGGAATGTCAAAAATTTGAATTTGAGCATTATTATATTCCATAACACCAGGAATGATTTCTAAAGTAGTGAATTGATAAGCGCCAACCTTACTTTCAGCATTGGTTAATTCATTAAGCAATGTAGATTTACCTACAGATGGGAAACCTACTAAAACTGCTGTAGCATCACCACTTTTCTTAATGTGGAATCCTTCACCTTTGGATCCCCCACTACTTCTTTTAATCTGTTCCTCTTTAAGTTTAGAAATTTTAGCCTTTAATTTACCTATGTGGTGAGAAGTAGCTTTATTATAAGGTGTCTTTTGAATTTCCTCTTCAATAGCTTTAATTTTTTCTTCTATAGACATAAACTCCCCAATAAATAATTTATTACGAAATACTATTAATTTGAAATAATTTAATGAATCAATGTTTATCGCAATTAAACATTGAAAAATGCAAATATTTTATTATAATATAAATTTTGTATTTTTAACATATAAAATATGCGGTAAAAATAGGTCATGAATATCTAAAAATAGCAGATTGAACTAAAAAAAGAACATGTTCAAAAACTCAATTAAAAAAGCAATGCCAGATAGAAAAAAATAAAAACAATAAAAAAAGAAAAAGTTATAAACCTCATAAGAAAAGCTTAATGGACAAAGCTTATCTTACAAGCTATAACTGAATTTAATTTTATGCATAAAAAACTGCTATGCTTCTGTTGTATCTGAGGTATCAGAACTTGAAGATCCCTCATTGATGGTCCAAACGGAAACTCCCTCTTGCATGTCACTTAGCTTAAAGGTATCTTGACCTGCACCGCCTAATAGGAATAATCGGGTAAAGACAGAGTCTTTAAGTTCATTATCCATCAATATAGTGGTATATTCATCACCAGAACCTATAAGGTACATTGTAAAATTGCCGCCATTGTTCAAGGTTTTATTTACAGTTAAATAACCGTCTTCAATAGCAATAATATTACTTGCCTTAAGAGGATTGTATTCAGTACCATTCAATTCAACTTGAGATCCGTTGTTTGCCCAAACAGCAGTCATCTGAGCAGTAGTTTGATTAGTTCCATTAGATCCTCTTTTAATTACAGCATTGTATGAAACACCACTGTCATTCAATACTGTAACGACTCCTTGGGAGTTAGGTTTGATTGTTACATAATTTCCAGCCATGTAATATTGATAGTTTGTACTGTCCAAAGTATCAAAGTTCCATGAACCGAAGTAAGACCACCATCCAGCTTTTTGAATCATGTCTGAACTTAAAACAAATGCAACATTATTCGGATTGGATGGATGTGATTGTTTTACAACAGCACTTGCTTGGCTTTCAGTTAACTTATAATCTTTGATTAAGGTTGACTTAGCGTCTTCCCTACTCATTCCTAATGTTTTGTCCAATGCATCAACTGCGGTGGCATTACTACCTGTGTAATTGTATAATAAATCAGAAGCATTACTACCTGTAGTTCCCAACATCTGCAATATGCCTTTTGCTTGGGCCAAATCAGATGTAGTTAATGCTTTACCTACCCAGTATGCGCGATCCCCTGTCTGAGAACCCCCATCGAAAGAAGTCGGATGGTCAGATGCAATCTGGAATAGGTAACCGAAGTCCCACCAGGAAATAACTACTGTATCCTCAGGAGTGCTTTCCTTAACATAGTCCATAGCATTCCACATAGGGTCACTTGAACCTGGAACAGTGGCTGCAGTAGTCTGATAAGCTCCACAAACAGTTGGAGAAACTAAAGCTAAAGTTATCAGTACAACAACCAGTGCTTTCTTGATTGATACATCTGAATCTTTAATAGATTTCCTAAGATAAATCAATACTCCAGAAAGAACCACGAGAGCAACGAATACAATTGAACCTATCAATAAAGCATTATCGAGACCATAATAAATCTGAGTAATCGGGAATGCAATCAAGAATGAACATACTAAAGCTATGACGAATAAGATTCTATCATCATCAATGTTAGCTTTAACATAGTCAACCGCATAACCTACAAAGATTCCTGCACAGATACCCATAGGAACAACCAATATCTGTATAAACCTTGTACCTTGGGTTACTGCTGCTGCAGATGAAAGAATCCACACAAGGAATAAGCTTAAGTAAAGCACATTCAAACGTTTGCTTTTATTGATTTCATCAGTTGAACCGAAAGACCCAATGTCAACAAGAGAAATTCTGAATCTGTCTTGTTCTTTTCTAATAGAAGTAGCTTTACGTTTAGATTTATGTGGTTTAGAGGAATCCCCTTTAACTTTAACAGATCTAAGTCTAAGTATTCTTTGAACAAAGGTGAACAATACTAATAAAACACCGAAGAAAGCAACTATTCCACCGATACCGTTAATGACACCATTAGTGTTTGCTAAAAATGCCCCTGGAAGTCCACCATACAAAAGATTAGGGATTTGCATCTCTGCAACAGAAATAAATACATTAGGCCATTCAGTTGTTAATCCAGATTGGAGAGAGAAACCTCCAACAATACTAGCTACAGCACCTAAAAGAGCATCAAGCCCAACAGTAGCCAATAAAGCAAAACCAGATAATACTAAAATAAATACTACTGAGAACAATTCTTTTTGGTTAATAAACCAACTCAATTTATTACTGTAATTTTTGAATGGTTCGATAATATCAATATCCAGATAGAAACATAATACAAAGAACACTATCATCACTAATACCATTACTGCAGGGTAGAACATATAACCAGACCATGAAAGTGAAAATAGGCCAATAGATATAACAGACAATATTGAAAATATTATTCTATAAGCTAATTTATCACTTCTTACTGCTTCAACAAAGAAGAGTATGAAGAATAAAGGCAAGGTTACGTTAAACATATCTGTATCGAAAAATCCTGCAAAGGTATGTGAAATATAGTTAGGACCTAAAACTACAAGCAATGCGGCTGCAACTGCACCATAATCATTAGTGATTCTTCTTGTGAATATGTAAACAGGAATTACAGCAAATGATGATATAAATGCACCAGTCCAAAATGCAACCTCCTTAATAGACATATCATGGAACATATTAATTATTCCATGCAAGAAAGAAGTCACATAAGCAATCATAGGCTGATACGAACCAACCTCCCTTCCTGACGGATAGTATGAATGCATATCCCAACCGGAACCATTCACTAAAGTATCACCAAAATATCCATGATCCATATAATCCTGTGTCATCCTTAGGTTAAAGTATGAGTCCATTTCACTGAAATAAGGAAGACCATCAGCATCCATATAATTTGCTTTATACTCATTAGGAACTCCATTGATATCTGCTGATTGAGCCCTAAGAGCAAAAACTAAAACAAACAATATCGCAATGATAACCACAGATTTTAATATTGTTTTAACTTTTTGATTTTCCATAAAAAATCCTCGTACATTTTACAAATTAATATTCGAATATTTATAGTCCATACTCAATCATTTCATGAAATATAAAAGCGCTTAAATTATCTCATTTCCATAAAACAACATCATACGACTTGTAAAACATTATTAAATATATTTTAAAATATATTGAAATAATTATTTTTGATAAAATTATCAAACTTAATATTTGATAAGACAATTATTAAAACGATGTTAATAAAAATCAATTTAAATTTAATAATAATTAAATATACATTTTATATACATATATAATTTTCTAATATTCTATATAAAGAGGAAATAAACAGGGCCATGAAAAAGAGATTATTAGAAAAAATTGAAAAATAGAATAAAAAAATAGAATAAAAAAATAGAATAAATAAATAGAGTAAAAAAAATAAAAAATAAAAAAATTGAATAAAGAAAATTGTGAATTTTTATAAACAATCAGTCGATTATTTACTTAATTCTGCAGATTTTTCTTGTAATAATTTATCCAAATCCTTTAATTGGCAGCTAAATCTACATTGTGGGAAGCCACTGCATCCAACAAATTCACCAAATCTTCCAGAACGTTTCAATAAGTCTCTGCCACATTCCGGACATTTGCCAACAACTTCAGGAGCACGCCTCTTGCTAACTTCCTTACCACAATTTGGATCAAGGCAAACATGTTCCCTTCCCTTTTGGCCTTTTCTCTTAATTGAAATCATAGGCAACCCACAAGTAGGGCAAGTGGATTTTAATATATTTGCACCTTTAGGCAAGGAGTAAGTATTTCTGCATTGAGGGAAATTGGAACATCCAATGAAGGTTTGCTTATTCCTTTTTGAATACTTTTTAAGCAGTTTACCGCCACAAGAACATTCTCCTACGACATTGGATTCCTGATAGGATTCATAAAGCTTTGAGCCAATTTCCTTTTGATTGTCATTAATATCCTTAAGAATTGATCTGACTTCCTTTTCACCATTAGTAAGAATTTCCTCTTTTGTAATCTTATCAGCAGATAAGCAATTCAACTCCCTTTCAAATTCACGGGTTAGCTCTTCGCTGGTTAAGTTCTTACAGTATTGCTTTAAGGTGTCAATTATATGAACTCCTAATGGCTTGACTTCAATCTTCTTGCCATCAATATATTTTCTATCATATAATTTGGCAATGATGTCTGCACGTGTAGCCTTTGTACCAAGCTCTCTTTTCTCCAATTCCTTAATGAGAGATGCTTCATTGTATCTTGCAGGCGGCTTGGTTTCCTTTTCCTCTGAAATGATTTCATGAATCTTTAGGAAATCTCCTTTTTTAAGTGGAGGGAACTCATCAGCTTCCTGTTTCTTGAATGGATAATGCTTTAGCCATCCTTCATGAGAAACCCTTTTTCTTGAAAAGACAAATTCCTCATTATTAACATTCAAGTCAACTTTCATGGTTTCCAATCTGGAATCTTCACTGAAGACACTTATGAACCTATAAACGATTAAGCGATAGATCTTTTCCTCATCTGGAGATAAGTTAGATGGCAATACACCAGTTGGGTGAATAGCTGGGTGTGCTGCATCATCTTTTTTACCCTCATTTGGCTTTAGTTTTGCAGGCAAATCAGCAATATGCTTTTTAAACTCTTCATCTTTAAGAAGCCCTGCAAAAATCTCTTTAAAACCTAATGATTCAGGAAGTTTTTGGGAGGAGGTACGTGGATAGGAAGTGTATCCTCCAACATATAAGTTCTGAGCTGCAACTTGAGTCCTTTTAGGGGAAAATCCGAATACAGTGTGTGCTTCAGATTGCAATCCACCTAAATTGAATGGAATAGGAGGTTTCCTAATGGTTTCCTTAACATTTACATCAGTTACAGTTGCATCCGCACCTTGGCATTCATCAAATATTCTTTTAGCCCTTTCTTCATCAAAGATCTTATCTTCAACATGATTCGCTATAATGTCAAAATCAGACTTGGCCTTAATTTGCCAATAAGGTTCTGGGATGAATGATTGTATCTCCTTTTCCCTATCTACTAAAATTGATAATGTAGGAGTTTGCACACGTCCTGCAGACAAACTTATGCGACTTGAAGAGGATGATCTAACCGCTTTCATTAAAGCGGATGAGATATTCATACCAAAGTAATAGTCTAGCATATGCCTTGCAATACCACTATCCACTTGGTGTAAGTCAATGTCAATCATATGGTCATAGGCATCTACAATGTCCTTTTTAGTCAATGTGGAAAATTTCATACGGGATGCTTTCGCTTCAGCATTGTTTCCACAAGCATATTTCAGTGCATTGTAACCAATCAATGTTCCTTCTACGTCGTAATCGCAAGCATGAACAAATTTATCTGCATCTTTAGATAGTTTTTTAATAGCGTAAACATAATCCCTTACATATCCGCTATTCTTTTCAACTTCATATGCTGGAACCCACTTTAAATCAAAACCTAATCTATCTCTTGAAGTAGCAGATGTTAAAGAGTACAAGTGACCAACTGCAGACAAAACAGTGGTCCTTTTGCCATCTTCCTCAAATTCCCAATAGCTTATCTTCCTACCATACTTCTTCTTTTGGGCTTTTGAAGAGAGGGCCTTTGCTATCTTCTCAGCTGATTTCGGTTTTTCTGAAATAATCACTTCATGCATGTTATCACATAATAAATAAAAATTATAATTTAAAATTTTAATATGAATAATTAATAAAAATTATAAAAAAATAGAATTCTATAAAAAAACAGCTTTTATAAAATCTAGGATATAAATTGAAAATTTCAATTTACAAATTATTCAAAATCATAAATACTTTATACATAACCATTATATTTAATATTTTCGTTTTTGAACAATTCATATTTCAAGACTATTATAGTATTAAAATGAGGAATAAAATTAGAATAGACATTAAATATTAAAAAATAATTATTATATTTTATTAAATTGCAAAATAATAAAAAAATGATTGAAAATTATTTTTTATCCATCAAATCCTCTTTATAAAAACCATAGAAATTGCTGCAATATCCGCACATTGGATATTTTCCATAGTGATAATGAGCGCCTTCATCGCTGTTCATGTCAAATTCCTTTCCACAGGTATAACAAACTTCTATTTTTTCTCCATTTTTATCATTATCTTTATTTTCAATATTATTATCTGCCATCATAATCCCACTATTGATATTATTAAAATTTCCATCACAATTATAATAAAATTAGATTTAACTATTATTTAAATTTACTCAACTATTATATCTATTAAAAAATCGGCGCTTAAAGTAAAAAATAGAATAAAAATAAATTTAGAATAAAATAAAGTAAAATAAAATTAAATAGATAAAAAAGAAATTAAAAAAATATAAAATAAACTAAATAAAAGAAATTAAAAAGAAATTAAAAAAATATAAAATAAACTAAATAAAAGAAATTAAAAAGAAATTAAAAAAATATAAAATAAACTAAATAAAAGAAATTAAAAAGAAATTTAAGAAAAAATAAAAATTAATTAAAAATAATTTAATTAATTAATATCGTATTTTTGCAAGAGTAAAAGCTCTTCGGTAGATAATTTTTTACCGTTTTTGAATTTATCAAAGATACTTTCTGCTCTTTCTTTTTCTTCACGATTTTTCTTATTGTTAGAAGAACCACTAGATTTTTCAGATCTGCGTTTTCTGTTTTTGCTGCTTCCTAACTTTTTATTGATTACATGAATTTCACTTAAAATCATTTTAAATTCTTCATGTTTTGCAGAAGCATTTTTTCTAGCTTGGATGAATAATTTGTGTGCTTCATCAGCAGCAGTTCTGATTTCATCAGTTTTTCTGAAGTAAGAAAGCATTTGTTCGTGAGCTTCTTGTGCTTGTTCTGAAAGTTCAACTACTTTAGCGTGGTATTCTTCAGATTTTTTCTTGAGTTCAGCAGCTTCTTCTTTGACTTTATCGTCTTCTTTGATTTCTGCAAGTTCTTTTCTTAAATCATTTGCATTTTTAACAAGTTGATTTTCTTTTTTGATGTCTAAAACTCTGGTTTCGATAATTTTATCAATCTTTTTGATTTCAGTTTCAATCCTGATTTTATCTTTCTTACCAGAAGACCATTCAAGACTTTTAATTTCGTCATTGACTTTATTACGTGCTTTCTTGTTTTCTTCAACTTGTTTGTTGATTTCATTACGTTGATCTCTGAACTCAATAGCTTTAGCTAAGTTTTCTTTTAATTCAGAATTTAATTCATCACGTATTTTACGTTGTTCTTTAGCTTCTCTGTTAAAAGATTCTCTCTCATCTGCAACTTTAGCAATACGTTCTTCTCTTTCATCTTTTTGAGCTCTTACACCTTCAATAGTGTCCGCTAAATCAAAATCAGGTTCTGGAAGAGCGTTTTTCTTTTTAGATTTTTTAGGTTTTGCTTCTTTAACAGGTTTTTCTTCAGCTACTTCTTCCTCAGTCTCTGCAGGAGCTTCTTCCTCAGCTTCTTCAACAACTTCAGTTTCTACAGCAGCTTCTTCCTCAGCTTCAGCAACTTCCTCTTCCACTGCTTCCTCTTCCACTTCTTCAGCTTCTTCCTCAGCAGTTTCTTCTTCAGCTACTTCTTCCTCAGCTTCTTCAACAACTTCTTCTGTTTCTTCGATTTCTTCAACAACTTCTTCAGTTGCATCTGCAACTTGTTCTTCTTCTTGGTTTTCAACAACTACGTCAGTAGTTTCAACTACTTCAGTTTCTACAGCAACTTCTTTATCCACGTCAGCATCTCCTTCAGTGTTTTCAGAGTTTAAATTAATGATGACATTTAAAACGTCAGTTAAATCACGGGTTTCCACAATAATGTCTGCTTTTTCCTTTAAAGCAGGTTTTGCATTAAAAGCAATTCCGTATTTAGCAGATTCAATCATGGAAATATCATTTGCTCCATCTCCAACAGCAACACATTCATCTAAGGTATAACCTTTTTCTTCGATGAGCTTGGATAGAACATCTAATTTTGAACCAGATACTAATGGTCCAGTGACTTCACCAGTTAAGATCCCGTCTTCTTCAACTAATGAATTTGTGAATATGTTATCCACATCAAGTTTTCCCTTAATAGTATCGGCGATTATATCAAAACTACCGCTAATAATAGCTACTTCAAAACCATTTTCCTTTAAGGTGGAAACGGTTTCGCGAGCTCCTTTCATTAGAGGCATTTCATTAGCTAATGTTTTAATATCGTCAGTAGCAACTCCTTTGAGAAGTCCTACTCTTTTCTTAATGGATGTTTCGAAGTCGATATCACCTTGCATAGCCTGCTCAGTGATTGCTGCAATTTGATCTTCAATATTAATTAATTTTCCAATCTCGTCTATGCCCTCACCATCAATAATAACATTATCTAAGTCAAATACTACAAGTTTAATCAATAATATCACCAATTATATTAAGTCCAATTCGCTAAGTCTAGCTTTTGCATTTTCTACGCCTAACCTAGCATCTTTTTTGGTTTTAGCTCCAGTACAAACAACTTTTCCGGAACCGAATAATAATAATACAACTTTAGGATCAGATAAACGGTATACTAAACCAGGGAATTGTTCTGGTTCATATTCGGTGTTTTCCAATTCCAAAGCAACTGCTTCTAAATTTAAAGTGGATTGTAAATTTGCAGAAGCAACAATGTTTTGAATTTTAATATCAAACTCATGAGGAATTTCAGTATCAATAGTTCTCATAAGGTCGACAGTTTTTTTAATAGCTAATTTTGAATCATCGATTGATTTAGCACCAGTACATACAAGTTTACCAGAACTAAAAATTAAAGCAGCAGTTTTAGGATCTTGAAGTTTAAATACTAATCCTGGGAACTGTTCTCTGTTAAAATCGACACCTTCTAACGCCTCAGCTACATCAGTAAGTACAATATCTTTACCAATGCTTGCAGAAGCAACAATGTTTTCTATTTTTATATCAACATCGATCAATTTATTACCTCCAAAATTATTTAAAAAAAGTAAGTAAATATTTTAAAAAATTAATATAATTTTAGTTTTGACAAATAAAGAAAATTGACAATAAAATCAGTTAAAATTAATAATTTTTTGATTAAAATTTTTACTAATAAAATATATCATTTATATAGTATATAAAGTTAATGTTTATAAAGCATATAAATGGTAATACTTTTTTATGTATAAAGTATTAATCAAGACTGAATAGGATTATTTATAAGGGTATTTGAAACAAATATAAAAATTGAATTAAAAATTAAAAAATGTTTAAAAGCAGTTTAGAAAATTGCTTAGAAAATATTAATGATAGTGAGATAATTTTTATGATTGAAGTAGAAGTGAAAGCAAAAATAAGAAGCTTTGATGAAATGAGGAAAAAGCTTGATGAAATAGATGCCGTAAAGGTCAAAACCGAACATCAGGAGGATAGGTATTTCAACAGTCCAGTGCGTGACTTTGCACAAACCGATGAGGCATTGAGAATCAGGGAAACAAAATCTGATGAAAAGCACAACTTGTTCATTACCTACAAAGGCCCTAAAATCGATACAAAAAGCAAGACCCGAGAAGAGGTTGAAATGGAAATCGAAGATGCTGACAAAGCAACAAAAATATTTGAGAATTTAGGGTTTAAGGAAGTGAGAACTGTTGTAAAGGATCGTGAATACTACAACTATGAAAACTATGAAATCAGTTTGGATAATGTACACGGTCTTGAACCATACATGGAAATAGAAATAAGCTTAGAGGACAATTCAGACTATTCAAAAGCCCAGGAAAGCATATTTGAACTCTTTGAAAAATTAGGAATCACAGATGGATTTGAGCGAACCTCCTATTTGGAATTATTAGAGGAACTGGACAATTAGATTTCAATCACTGAAAAATTATAAAAAAGTTTATAAAACAAAAATACAAAACTTATTATATTAAATTTAAACTAAAGAAATTTAAAAATAATTTAGAATAAATTAAAAACAAAAAATAAACTAACTAAACACTAAAAAATACAAAAGACATAAAGAGTTGATAAAAAAATGCAATATAATACAAGTCCTTTCAACAAGGAAGAGGAATACAAATTCCCAAAAGATATTACTATTTATGATACAACTTTAAGAGATGGGGAACAGACCCCTGGAGTATGTTTCTCACTGGATGACAAATTGGAAATAGCTAGAAAGCTTGATCAATTAAGAATCCATCAAATTGAAGCGGGATTCCCAATCGTCTCAGAAAGGGAATCAGCTGCAGTCAAGGCAATAGCTAACGAAGGATTGGATGCAGAAATCATCTGTTTGGCAAGAACCAAAAAAGGAGACATTGACAGAGCTCTTGACTGTGATGTTGATGGGATAATTACATTCATGGGAACTTCTG
Source organism: Methanobrevibacter sp. (assembly GCF_017432245.1). Lineage (GTDB taxonomy): Archaea > Methanobacteriota > Methanobacteria > Methanobacteriales > Methanobacteriaceae > Methanobrevibacter. Next base: position 20,147 of record NZ_JAFRJO010000018.1, on the reverse strand, counting down.
ATATTCATTTGGAACATAAAATGCATATCAAAAGACAGGAAGCATTGAATATCTGCATGAAATCAATTGAATATGCAAAAGACCATGGATTGTTTGTAGCATTTTCAGCAGAGGATGCGACAAGAACAGACTTGGACTTCTTGAAAAGAGTTTACTCAAAAGCAGAAAGCTACGGTGCAGACAGAGTGCACATTGCAGATACTGTTGGGGCAATCACCCCACAAGGAATTACATTCCTAATCAAGGAGCTTAAAAAAGTAACTGATGTTCAAATAGCTATGCACTGTCATAATGACTTTGGATTGGCTGTAATAAACTCAATTTATGGATTGCTCGCAGGAGGAAGTGCTGTTTCAACAACTGTTAACGGTATTGGAGAAAGAGCAGGAAACGCTTCCCTTGAAGAGTTGATCATGTCTTTAAAATTATTGTACGGTAAGGACTTAGGCTTTAAAACCAAATACATTCAAGAATTGTCTGAATTGGTATCCAAGAAAACAGGATTGGAAATCCCATACAATAAGCCAATTGTAGGTAAGAATGTATTTAGACATGAATCTGGAATTCATGTGGATGCAGTTATTGAAGAGCCTCTTACTTATGAACCATATTTACCTGAACTTGTTGGTCAGAGAAGACAATTGGTTTTAGGAAAGCATTCAGGTTGCAGAGCCGTTAAGGCAAAACTTGATGAATGTGGATTTAAAGTAACCAATGACCAGCTTTGCCAAATCGTGAAAAAGGTAAAGGAAAGCAGAGAAGAAGGAAAATACATTGACGACGATGTATTTAAAGACATTGTAAGAAGCATTGATTCAAATTATGTTGATTTATAAATAATCAACATTCTTTTTTTATTTTTTAATTATTTTTATAAAATCTATTTTTAACTAATCCTACTTTTTAAGCCTATTTTTTAAGCCTATTTTTGAACCTATTTTTAAACCTATTCTTAAACTTATTTTTTAAACCTATTGAAACTGAGATTAATATAAATAAATTTATAAATCTAATGGATTAAATTATAAAAATAGATATAAAATTAATTAATAAAATTAAAGATATTAATAAAATTTTAGGAGATTAAATTTGAATATTTCAGAAAAAATATTATCTCAGAAAATAGGTCGTGAAGTCATTCCTGGAGAAATAATCGAAGTGGACGTTGATTTGGCAATGTCTCATGATGGAACTTCACCTCCTGCAATAAAAACCTTTGAAAAAATAAGCGATAAGGTTTGGGACAATGAGAAGATAGTCATTGTATTTGACCATAATGTTCCTGCAAACACAATAGGATCTGCAGAGTTTCAAAAAGTAGCTAGAAACTTCATTAAAACTCAAGGAATTAAGAATCATTACACCCATGGAGAAGGAATCTGCCATCAAGTGCTTCCTGAAAAAGGGCATGTTGAGCCTGGAAAAATCATCGTTGGTGCAGACTCACATACCTGTACCTACGGAGCATTCGGAGCATTTTCCACTGGAATGGGTGCTACTGATTTAGCTATGGTTTATGCCACTGGAAAGACATGGTTCATGGTTCCTGAATCCTTCAAGATAGAAGTTGAAGGAAAATTGAATCCAGGCATCACTTCAAAGGACTTGATTTTAAATATCATTGGAGAGATTGGAATAGCTGGAGCTACATATAAGACTGCAGAATTCTGCGGAGAGACAATCGACAATTTGGATGTTGAAAGCAGAATGACCATGACAAATATGGCAATAGAAATGGGTGCTAAAAATGGAATCATGGAACCTAATCAGTCCACAATTGAATATGTTTGCGAAAGAACCGGCAAAACAAAGGACCAATTGAATATCCTTAAATCCGATGCGGATTCCATATACGAAAAGGAATTCCTGTTTAATGTGGATGATATGGAAGCTCAAATAGCTTGTCCTAATGATGTGGATAATGTAAAGCCATTGTCACAAGTTGCTGGAACTCACATTGACCAAGGATTCATTGGTTCATGTACAAATGGAAGATTATCAGACCTTGCACAAGCTGCAGCTGTCCTTGAAGGAAAGCAAGTTCACGATGATGTAAGATTAATCATCATCCCTGCATCAAAGGAAATATATCAAAAGGCAATGGATTTAGGATACATTAAAACATTCTTGGATGCTGGAGCTATGGTATCCAACCCTGGTTGCGGACCATGCTTAGGCGGACATATGGGAGTATTGTCTGAAGGTGAAACAAGCATTTCCTCTACAAACAGAAACTTCAAAGGCAGAATGGGGGATCCTAATTCATCTGTATATTTAGCTAATGCAGGAGTTGTAGCAGCATCTGGAGTTTCAGGATTCATTGAAAACCCTGATAACTTATAAATCATATTTAAATCAATATTTTTTTTATTAAAATAATAAAAGTAACAAGTCACACGGAGACTGAATATGTCAAAAACTACTGACAATAACATCAATGTACGTTTAATTGAAAAGATTAATGCTGTTGAGGAAAAATACCATAAACAGTTTTCAAACACTCAAAAAATTCTATTGACAACTGATGGTTCAATTACAGCAATCCTGGATGTCCTATATGGAAAAATCGATTTGAAAACCTTAGAGCAACATTTCGAAGAGGCAACTGAAGAGAGTGCACCTTTGGTTAATGTTGATGTGGGAGATGAAGTGAATTATAGGGAAATCATAATGCATAAGGACGATAATCCTTTAATTTATGCTGTTTCCTACATACCTCTAAAAAGATTGACAAAGGAAATTAAGGACGATTTAATCAGAGCAGACACTCCTATTGGAAGGATATTGAAAAACTATAATGTTGAATCCAGAAGGGAAATAAATGTTATTCAGATAGAAAAAGCATCAGATAAGCTTAAAGAGCTTTATAATACTGAAGAAGATTTCCTAACACGAGATTACACCATAATAAACAATGGTGAAATATTGATGTGGATTAAGGAATTCTTCCCAATAACTTACTTTACTGAAATATAATCAAACTAAAATTAATTAAAATATAATTTAAACCATGAATAGTTAACTAAATATGAAAAATAGTTTTCAAATGCTCTATTTCATAAAATAAATATATTAACAATGGCTAAACTAAAAATAAAAGAATTTAAGAAAAAACTAGGTGGATGATATGGGAGTAAAATTTAAAGACATAGTTTCTCCAGAAGAAATTAGTCTAAAAGATTTGGAAGGAAGAACTGTAGCAATTGATGCATACAACACAATTTACCAGTTCCTGTCAGGTATTCGTCAAAGAGATGGAAGTCCTCTTATGGATCAAAACGGCAATGTAACCTCCCATTTAAGTGGAATTCTTTATAGAACTGCAGCTATAGTTGACAAGGGAATCAAGCCAATTTACGTTTTTGACGGAGAAAGCCATGAACACAAGGCAAAAACACTTGAACAAAGAAGAGCCATAAAAGAAGAGGCAATGGAAAAATGGGAAGAGGCTAAAGCTGCAGGAAACATTGAAGAAGCAAGGAAATTTGCTATCAGAACATCCAGAATGTCCCCTTATATCCTCGAATCCTCAAAGAAATTACTCGAATATATGGGAATACCTTATGTTCAAGCTATTGGTGAAGGTGAAGCACAAGGAGCCTATATGGTGGAGCAAGGAGATGCTTGGGCAGTGGCTTCACAGGATTATGACTGTTTGCTATTCGGTGCCCCACGTATTGTAAGGAACCTTACATTAAGTGGAGGATTGTCAAACCTTGAATACTTGGAACTTGAAAAGGTCTTGAATGATATAGACCTTACAAGAGAACAACTAATCGATGTGGCATTGATGGTAGGAACAGATTTCAATGAAGGAATACATGGAATCGGTGCAAAAACAGGACTTAAGCTAATCAGAAACAACACTTTAGAAGACATTTTAGTTCAAAAGGGAATCACAGAAGTGGAAGTGGAACCTGATGAACTTAGAGACATTTTCCTAAAGCATGAAGTGAATACTGACTATGACATCAAGTTCAAAGCTGCAAAAAAAGACAAGCTTGTTGAATTCATGTGCGAAGAGCATGGATTTTCTGAAAGTAGGGTCTTGAATGTTACAGAAAAACTAAAGAAATTAAGTTCAACTCAAAAAAGCTTGGAAGATTGGTTCTGAACCATTCTTCATTTTACTATTTTTAATAAAATCAGACTTTATAAATTTCAATTAAAAAAAAAAAAAATCTATTTTTAATATCTTGGAAAATCCAATCCATAAATTATTTTTACGTATTTTAAGGCAAGATCTGCCTGTTTTTTATAATCTTTTAAAACTCTTTTTTCAAAATCATTTCTATTTTTGCTTAAAGTAATGAGTCTTAAAAAGGACAGGTATTCCTTAACGGATAAACTGTAATCATAATCATATTTTTCAAAGAGTTCATCATCACTAAGTTTTAGGTCTTCACCTCTAAAGGAAGGAAACTCCAAAGTTTGGCAAATATTTTCCTTGGTGAAATGGTTTCTTCGTATTAAAGGAGAAACTGAACTGCATAAGACATACTGCCCGCAATCAATCAATGGTGGAATCCCTTGATTGTCAAGTCTTTCCAAACTTGTCAATTTCTTAAAATGCTTTATATTGTAAGAATGAAGCTCTGTATAGAAATCCGGCTTGTAATAGTCTATCAAATCCAATATTTTCTTGCCTTGCTCAGATTGGTAAAATTCCCTATGGATTGTAGAGATATATGGGGTTTTGTCAAAATTGTAGATATAGATCTGACCGCTTGAAAAGTCATCATTGGATAAAAGCTTAATCAATGGCAAAACATCCTTGCCTTCATCACCATGAACCCCTCCAATGAACAATTTTGTAGGGCCTTCTCCATTATCAATATAGCGAAAATAAGACATAATAATCAAAAATAATCAATTGCAAAAATTTATGAAAAGAATAAGAATAAATAAAATCTAAAAAATATTTAAAAATAAAATAAGATGATTAAAGAGAATTAGGTTCCTTCTCTCCAATCGGATAAGTAATCTTTTTGACGTTCTGATAAATCGTCAATTTCAATTCCCATAGCTTTAAGCTTTAACCTTGCAACATCATCATCAATGCTGTCAGGAGCTTTTTCAACTCCTAAAGTCAAGTCATTTTCAACGATGTATTTTGCAGATAAAGCCTGAACAGCAAAACTCATATCCATGATTTCTGCTGGGTGTCCTTGTCCTCTTGCTGCAGCAAGGTTTACAAGTCTTCCATCTGCTAAAAGATAGATTTTTCTGCCATCTTTCATGGTAAACATTTCAATGCTTTCCCTTACCTCTTCACAGCTTACAGATTGAGCTTCAAGATCTTGCCTGTTGATTTCCACATTGAAATGTCCAGAGTTGGATAACATACATCCGTCTTTCATGTACTTGAAGTCATCTCCATGGATAATGTCAATGTTACCGGTTACAGTTACAACAAGGTCAGCTATTTTTACAGCTTCTCTTATTTTCATTACTCTGTAACCATCCATTCTTGCTTCAAGTGCTCTGATTGGATCCACTTCAGTTACAATGACATTTGCACCAAGTCCTGCAGCACGGGATGCAACTCCACGACCGCACCAGCCGTAACCGCAGACAACTACATTCTTACCTGCAATCAACATGTTTGTAGTTCCCATAATTGCATCCAAAGAGGATTGTCCAGTACCATAACGGTTGTCAAATAAGTATTTGGTATAAGCATCATTTACTGCAATAACTGGGAACTTAAGAGCCCCATCAGCATGCATAGCTTCCAATCTGTGAACACCAGTGGTTGTTTCTTCACAAGCACCTTTGATGTTTGCCAAGAGTTCAGGACGTTTTTCATGAAGGTACATGATCATATCTGCACCGTCATCAATGATTACATCCGGCTTGTGGGATAATACATTGTCAATAGCTTCGTAATATTCCTCATCGGTTTGCTCTCTCCAACCGTAGATATTCAATCCGAGTGCAGCTGCGCCAGCTGCTGCATCATCATGGGTTGAAAGAGGATTACAACCGGTCATAGCCACTTCAGCTCCACCAGCCTGTAAAGTCAAACCTAAATTGACGGTTTTAGGTTCCAAGTGTAAGCATGATCCAATGGTAATTCCTTCAAAAGGCTTTTCTTCTTCAAATTGTTTTTTAATGTGTTCAAGAACAGGCATGTGCTTTTGAACCCATTTAATCTTTCTAATCCCTTCATCAGCAAGGGACATATCTTTAACATTACTCATAATATCACATGAAAAATTAATTAAATAAAATCAATAATAATCATTTTTTGAAAAATTATAATAAAATAACCATAATAAATAATCATAATTTATTTCAAATCATTATTTTTATCATTTATTATAATTTTTATCATTATAATTTATTAATTTCAATATAAATATTAATTGTGTTTTTTACAATATAAGATTTGCTAACAAACCAAAAATATATAAATCATAAAAAACATAACTTTTAATACTGTCTGATGCCGGGGTGGCTCAGCTGGTTAGAGCGCACGGCTCATAGGGTAACTAAGCGTGCTCTGACTTTTTTCCTGGGATACCGTGAGATCGCGGGTTCGAATCCCGCCCCCGGCATCCAATCCCAGGAATCTTAACATCATAACTTTTTTTAACTATTTTTATCTATTTTTAACTATTTTCATTCAAATTTAACAGCATAGATAATTTTATAAACTATTTTTACCAATCATATCACTTTTCTTTAAACCTATTAAAAAATGATATTAATTAAAAGAACTAATATTAAAATATCTAAAAAATATCAAAAAACATTAATTTCCAAAAAACATAATTTCTAAAAATATTTAATATAATAAATTTTTATAGGTAACACAATGAAATATAGAACTTTAGGAAAAACTGGAGAGAAAGTTTCTATCTTAGGATTCGGAGCAATGAGATTGCCCCATTTTAAAAACAATAATCAAATAAATGTTGAAGAGTCCGATAAAATATTAAGTTATGGAATTGAAAATGGAATAAATCTTGTTGACACAGCTTATTCATATCATGCAAACAACTTATCTGGAAAAGGAAACTGTGAAGAGTATCTTGGAAACTTCTTGGATGAAAATTCATATAGGGATGAGGTACTTTTAAGTACAAAGCTTCCCAGTTGGCTCATTAAGTCAAAAGAGGATATGGAGAACATATTCGAACAGCAATTGAAGGATTTGAAAACCGATTCCATTGATTTATACATGCTGCATAGCCTTAATGAGGATTATTGGAAAATGTTTAGGGAACTTGATGTCTTTGAATTCCTTGATGAGATTTTAAGTTCAGGCAAAGCAAAGCATGTTGGATTTTCAGCCCATACAGAGATGGATTGGATAGTGGATATTGTTGATGACTATGACAAGTTCGAATTTGGCCTTACACAATTGAACTATCTCGATGAAAGGTATCAATCAGGAAAGGAAGGTGTCGAATACTTGGCTTCCCATGGCTTAGGAACCATGATTATGGAACCTCTTAGAGGTGGAAGATTGGTGCAAAATGTTCCTCAAGACATTATGGAATTATGGGATATGGCTGAAGAAAAGAGAACCCCTCTTGAATGGGCTTTCCAATACCTTTGGAATATGGAGGAAGTGAACACAGTCCTTAGTGGAATGAACTCTTTAGATCAAGTGAAAGAGAATATAGAAATAGCTGAAAAGTCTGAAATAAACTCCATCAGTGAAAATGATATGGAAATCATTAAGGAAGTTGCCTGGGAGTATAAGCAAAGGAGAGGAAATGACTGCACAGGTTGCGGCTACTGTATGCCATGCCCTAATGGAGTGGATGTTGCAGGATGCTTTAGGGAATACAATGTGGCTAAAATGCTAAATGATCCTGCAGGAAGTGCAATGCATTATTTCTCACTTGATAACGGTACAAGGGCAGACAGCTGCATTCATTGCGATGACTGCTTAAACCATTGCACACAAATGATCAATATCTCTGAAGATTTAAAGAAAGTGGAAGAGTTCTTTGGTAAGAAATACACTTATTTCTAATAATTTAAAAAAAGAGATTGTAAATATTAAATGATATTCAAAATATCAAAAATTTAAGTAAACTATAAAAAATAACAATTGTTATATATTATAAAACTTAATATTAAACTAGGGATTCAAAAAGATATAAAAATATAAAAGATATTGATAATATATTATTAGATGTGAAAAGGTGGAAATATGCCAGAAAGATATAAAGGATTTGGATACTGGGATATAGCAACTCGTCAAATGAGTATTGTAACTAAAAGCCAACAAACAAGATTTAAAGACGCTAAAATAGGCATAGTCGGCTGTGGAGGCATAGGTGGAGCAACTATCATTATGCTTGCACGTATGGGGCTTGGCGACTTAACAATTATAGACAAGGATGCATACGATCTGTCAAACTTAAACAGACAGGCAATCTCCAGTTTGGAAACAATAGGTGTAGACAAAACCGTTGCAACAAAAGAAAGAGTCAGAATCACAAACCCATATACAAAAGTAAATGCTTTCAATGAAGAATTGAATGCAGACAATATAGAAAAGGTATTCGGCGATAGGGATATAATCATAGATGCATTGGATAACCTATACACAAGAATCATCGTAAGCAGATTTGCTAGAGAAAATGATATTCCATTTGTTCATGGAGCTATTCATGGAACACAAGGGCAAGTGAGCGTATTCACTAAAGACACTCCATCATATGAGGAATTGTTCTCCCTTCCATCCCTTGGAAAGGAATTGGGAGAGGAAACTAAAAAGGAAATATCAAAATTAACAAAAGGAGTGCCTCCAGTAATTGGACCTGTTCCAAATATCGTTGGATGTTTAGAAGCATTTGAAGCTTATAAATTGGTAACTGGAATTGGAGAAGTTAACTACGCTCCAAAAATACTTAATTTTGATTTACTCAACTTAGAATCTTTTAAAGTTTTGGAATTATAACAATTCTAAAACTACAACTTTTTTTACTGATTTTAGATAAAATTCCCCATAGATTTTTTTTAATAATTTTTGCTATTTTTAAAACTATTCTTTTCAAAATTTTATAAAAAAATATATTAAAATGTATTTTTGTTCAATTTTTTATAATAAAAATAAACTATTTTTAAAATTTTAATAAAAAATTAAATATTCAAATGAAAAATATTAAAAAAAATAAACTATTGCACAAGGTTTAAAAACTATAAAATAGATAAAATAATATATTAAAATATATAAATTTATTATTAGGTGGAAATCTATTTCCGAACTAATGATTGAGAAATAATTATTGAATTAAAAAATAATTATTATTATATTATTCCAAATCTAATGGAGAATGATTTAATGGAAGAAAGAATCAAAAATGTAATCGAAAGAATGAAAGCAGACAATATAAAGTTTATTAGACTCCAATTTGTTGATTTGCATGGAATTCCAAAAAACGTGTCTATTCCTTGCAAATTGGAAAATATGGAAGATTTACTTACTGATGGAATCCTCTTTGATGGATCATCAATACCAGGTTTCGTAGGAATTGAAGGAAGTGACCTTGTATTGAAACCAGATATAAGCACCTATTCCGCTTTATCCTGGAGACCTGAAGAATCTGCATCATGCAGATTTATTTGTGACATTTACAAACCTAATGGAGAACCATTTGAAGGGGATCCAAGAGGTATCCTTAAAAAGGCATTGGCTAAAATCAAGGAAGAAGGTTACACCTACAACATAGGTCCAGAACCTGAATTCTTTATTGTAGACACTGATGATGACGGATACCCAATTCCTCACGACGATGCAGGATACTTTGATGTGGAACCTGTCGATAAGGGAACTGACTTCAGAAGAGAAATTACCACAAACTTACAGGAATTAGGCTTTGAAGTTGAAGCAAGCCACCACGAAGTAGGTCCTGGTCAAAATGAAATTGCATTCAAATTCGATGATGCTTTAAAAACTGCAGATGCAGTTATCACATTCAAACAAGCAATTAAAGCTATTGTAGCGAATATGGCTGATTTCGATGGATTTGACTACAGAGTTACTTTCATGCCAAAACCATTCTTTGGAGAAAGTGGTAGTGGAATGCATTGTCACCAAAGCTTATTCAAGGATGGGAAAAACATCTTTTATGATGAAAACAGTGAAACCGGTTTATCTCAAGAAGCTATGTGGTTTATTGGAGGATTATTAAAACACTCTGCAGCAATCACAGCTGTAACCAACCCTATTGTAAACTCATACAAAAGATTGGTCCCAGGTTACGAAGCTCCTGTATACATTTCCTATGGTATTCAAAACAGATCCACTTTAATCAGAGTTCCAGCTGCACGTGGAAAAGCTACCCGTATTGAATACAGAAGCCCAGACCCAACCTGTAACCCTTACCTTGCATTTGCAGTGATGTTGGAAGCAGGTATGGATGGTATCAAAAACAAAATCGACCCTGGAGAAGCAATTGAATTCAACATTTATGAATTGAGCGATGAAGAAAGGGAAGAAATGGGTATTGAATTATTGCCTTCCAGTTTATGGGAAGCTTACCATACCTTTGAAGAAAGCGAAATCATGAAAGAAGCACTTGGAGAACATATATTCGATGCATTCTTAGCAGCTAAATACGAAGAATGGGACGAATACAGAGTCCAAGTGTTCAATTACGAACATAAGAAATACTTAAACTTATAATTCAATTATCTAAATGAATTAAGATTTAAGAACCTATAGCTATTTAAAAATTAAATAGCTATTTTTATTTTATTTTTAAAAACTTGTTTTAATCAATCACAATACTTATTTTAAAAAATTCCATTTAGAAAAGTAGGAGATTACATGTCAGAATCTGAACATAGAATGATAGAAATTCTAAGAATCCTTAATGTGCAGGAAAAGCCAATCGGTTCAAAGGTAATAGCTGACGAACTTAAAAACAAAGGGTATAACCTTGGTGAAAGAGCAGTGCGTTATCATATGCAAATTCTTGATGAAAAGGGATACACAGAAAGAAAAGGATATTCTGGTAGAGTAATCACAGATCTTGGAAGAGCAAAGCTTGAAAAGGGATTGATTTATGACCAAGTGGACTTCACATTTTCAAAATTTGAAGAGAGAATATACTTAACTGATTTTGATTACAATAAAAGGTCTGGAAATGTAATTGTAAATACCTCAAATATCCTAGAAAACAAGGCATTTGACATCATTAAGGAAGTCTTTGCTGCAGGAGTTTGCGTAAGCCCATTAATTAATGCTAAAAAAACTGAAATCAATGGGAAAAAGGGATATGTGATGAAAACCATCTGTGGTACAACAATTGATGGAGTATTTTTAAAAAATGGAATTCCATCTATCCCTCAATATGGAGGGCTCGTTGAAATTGAAGATTACTATCCTACCAAGTTCTCAGAATTGATTTCATACAAGAAAACATCTATTACTCCATTAGATGCATTTATAGCAAAAGACATGACTTCAGTTTTGGAAGTTGCGGAACATGGAACCGGAACAATTCCTGCAAACTTTAGGATAATTCCTGAAACCAGTTTAGAAAAGGCAAAGGAAATTATCCAAAACCTTGAAAAAGTGGGAATTGGAGGAGTTTTGGAAATTGGAGAGACAAGTGAAAACGTTTTAGGAATTCCAGTCCCAGAAGGAATGGTTGGGATATCAATCATTGGAGGAATCACACCATTCTGCGCAGCTCAGGAAATGGATTATAAAGTGGATATCAAGACTGGAGAGGAATTCATAGATTACAATAAGCTGAAAGAGCTTGAATCCTCTAAGCACAAAATCAAGAAAGCAAAGAAAATAGAGTATAAGAAAACACCATTCATACTTACAAAATCATTGAACCGGATGAATCAGGTTGATTATGATATTGAAACAAATGAAGGCAATATAGTTGCAAACATATCATACTTGAATAAGTTGGACCTTGATGATGCATTGGCAATCATGAAAAGAACATATAAGAGTCTTCCAAAATACATGAACCCCCTTTTCAATATTGTAGATCATCCAAGCGATGACAGCAAAGTGGGAATAGCTACCGTTTGCAGCTTGTCAATTGACGGCATTCTAATCAACAATGGAATCATGAGCACTCCAAGGTATGGTGGATTATTGGAGCTTGGAAAACCTCCAATGTTTGTAGAGATGATTTCATATGACGGTTCCTCAATAGACCCTCATAAAATATTCATCTTTAAAAATTTAACCCAAATAAGCAAAAGGAAAAATCCTAAGAAGATACTTGCTTCAATTAAAGAGGTTCCTTACATAGCAAGACCTGAATGTGAAGATATCTTGGATAAGATCAATGGAAATGGATTCCCAATCTTTAAAGTAGGTAAGCCAAGAGAATTGGTATACAATGCAAAAGTGGACAACTACAACTTTGGAATTGTCACAGGAAGTGGATTGAATTCAATAGCTGCAATTAAGGAAAAGGGAATAGCGATTGAAGTAAAAGCAGTTGAAACCATATTGCCAATAGAGGATATGAGTTTAATCTATGAACAATAATTAAAAAAGTACCATAGAGAAATTGAATAGAAATAGTAAAAATTATTAAAAAAATAAAAAAAGAAATAAGAAGATTTAGATTACTTCAATATAAACAGATTCTTTAGATTCATCTTTAGGATAGTGATGTAATTCTATAATATCTTCCTTATATTCTTCAAAGTCAACTTCAATAGTATCAGAAATAATTTCACCATCTAAAGCAATCATCACTCTACAACTTGGTTTTCCTCTAAAGTCAGAAAGATCTACACCTAAGACATCTCCTTTAGCAGAAACACGGTTGTATGCAATATCAACTTTATCAAATTCTTCAAAATTATTCTTAATGTAATCGAGCACTTCATCAGAAGTCATTGTTAATTCTTTATCTACCATATTTTAGACCTCCTTAGAGATTAATTAAATTTTAGAAAATCAATTACTTATTTTATGATAAAATTTTACAATTTAAATTTTTGATAAAAATTCTTGATAAAAATTTATGATAAAAATTTATGATTAATAATATATTGTTTCTAATATATAAAATTATTTGTATTTATTGAAACTAATTGATGATTTATAAAAAAAATAATGAAGAAATGAAAAGATGAAGCTATAAACTAGCTTCAACAATGATAAGCTTATCTTCATCTCCACCAGGCATATGACGGAACTCAATGATCTCGTCCTTTACAGCATGCAAATCAATATCTACAGCTTGATTTAACAATTCACCATTTAGTTGAAGGGAAAGAATCAAACCTTCACCGGTTTCCTCATCTTCTGGAGTAAGTCCAAGTACAGTACCTGGAGCAAAAACTCTATTGTATGACAATTCGAAAATATCATCAACTTTTACATTATTTCTTACATATTCTATAATATCATCTGGGTCCATCACTATCTCTTTGACCATATTTACACCTTTGATACATAATATCATTTAAATTAAAAATATGATTAATAATCTTATACTTAATATCAATAAATGATAATTTAATCAATTGAAAAATTAATTTAATAAAACGAAAATCATCATCAATTCATAATTGATTAAATTATGATTCATTAAGCATTCCTTTTTAAAAAAAAATGCGAAATTTGGAAATTAAATTAAAAAAATAAAAAAAAGAAGAAAAATATAAGAAAAAGAGAAAGAGCTTATTGAGCTCTGTATTCTCTAATTGCGTTATATTCGTCGTCTTCTTCAATCCAAGTAGATAATCTGTCTCTGTTTTTCTCAGCATCGATAATTAAGGTACCTTTACCGTTTAAAGCAATGTCCCCTTTGTATTCGATGTATCTACCAGGGTAAACAATACCATCTAATTCAGGATCGGTTACGATTCCTTGTTCTACGATACCTTCGAGTAATCTTCCGACTTTTCCGTGAATTACGATGTTACCGTTTTTCATTTGTCCACCAGGCCAACGGTTTACGTTACCATCGATTTCAATGGTACCTTTGGTCATGTGAATACCTGCGAGAATATCACAGTCACCTAAAACGTGGATTTTACCACCGACTAAACATTCACCACATTGTTTACCAGCATTTCCGTGGATAATGATTTCTCCACCGGACATACCTCTCCATTCACCAATGTATGAAGCACCACAGAATTCTTTGGTGTTACCGAAAATTTCGAGTTTACCACCAGTCATTTCACGACCAGCATGAGCTGCTACGTTACCGTAAACGGTTACTACTCCACCAGCCATTTCTGCACCAACGTGAAGGTCTGCATCACCGTTAACAACTACTTCACCAGCACTCATTTTACAACCGATGTATTTTACTCTGTTACAATCTCCGTTTAAAATCATTTTGACTTCAGCTGGAGATTCTGCTTCTCCTTCAACAGTGATGTCAAAGTAATCAGTGATTGGGAATCTGGAGTTTCCTACAGGTACTTTGTACTCTGCAAAGTCTTCTTCAGTCCAAGAGTAAATGTTATCAGTGATTAACTCATCAAATTCTAAAGCAATTGAAGAAGTTTTCTTTTGATCAAAAGTTATAGTTTTCATTAATAAACACTCTCCTTATTTAGCTTCTACGTCCACTCTAGTTGGGTTTGGTACATAGTGGTCGTGTACTTGATAGTTTTCCCATTTGACAGAATAGTATTGGGTAAAGAATGGCATTATACTGTCGATAATTTGTTTTTCTTCTTCTTCGTAACCTATTACGTTGGTCCAAATGGTGTGGCTTTGTTTAGTGGAAACAATGTCACCATCTTTAACAACGATTTGACCATCTTTGATAGTGTAGTAAGCGTTACTGAATGCTTTTTCGACACCTTCAGGATCTTTGGATGGGTCAAAGTCATTAGGGTTAATGTCATATACAGCGATATCTGCGTTGTAGCCAGGGGTAAGTGCACCTCTGTCTTGGAATCCGTGGATTCTTGCAGGAGCTGCTCTGGAAATAGTAGCTACTTCGTAGAAGTCGTATTCTCTGTCAAGACCAGCTAAGCCAGTTCTTTTGGAAGCCCATTTGTGTACTTCACCATTGTCAATCATAGACATCCTTTTCTCAGCACTCATTAACCAGGAGATGATTTTTGGATATCTGATGAAAGGACCTGCGTTAGGGTGGTCAGTGGTTAAACATACTTGCCATGGGTTTTTAATGTGCAAGAACAATTCAAGACCAATAGCCCATTGTAAGGTACTTACTGGAGTTTTTGGAGAGTAAATACATGGAATGATACCAGCAGCGGTTTCACATTCAATGTCTTTGTTAGCCCATTTTAATCCAGAAATTTTGAACAAGTCGTATTCCATAGGAGCGTCTGCAGTCATGGTTGTGGTTTCGTCGAAAGTTACTTGACCTACGTCACAAGTTACGTAAGGGTTTTTGTTAATGAAGTCAGCAACTTCTTCAGCACCGGATGCTGCATCTTTCCAACTGTTACCAGTGTATGAGTGGAACTGTGCGTGAGTACAGTGAATGGTTTGATCTCTTACACCAGCAGATGCTTTAGTAGATTTTGCAATGTCTTTGATAGAGTCTAAAGTTGCAATAGTAGTTGGTACGTTTCCTGGGTGACCTAAATCATTAGGGTGGATGTGTATAGAGTGAGGAAGACCTAATTGTTCGTTAGCTTTTGCTAAAGCTCTTACAACTTCTCTGGAGGTTACGTCAAAGTAAGGTGCTTTGTCATCGTATCCGTGTACGTTCATACCCCATCCCCATGCTTCTGAACCACAGGGGTTTACGATTTTTACACCGTATCCTTTAGATACTCTTAACATTGCTGCAATAAATGCGGCTAAGTCATCGATTCTGTTTTCTCTTGCATATTCCATTACGAACCAGTTGTTACCGAATAATGGTAATGGGTTAATGTCGATGTTAGGAATAGTGTTGATTTCTTCGTGTGTGTGTTTTGCTTCTAAAGGAGGCATAGCTGCTTCACAAACAGTACCGTATCCCATTCTTGAGTATCTGTATCCAGTGGTAGGACAACTTGGGATAGAGAAACCAGCTTCAGCTCTGGTTACTTTGGTTTTTTGAGCTACTCCTCTTCTTTCGTCTTCTGGTCTGTATAATCTACCTACAACCAATTTTGGTCCTGCAACGTGAGCGTGAGGGTCTACACCAGCAGGCATAACAATTTTATCAGTGACGTCTAATACTTCAGCGTCAGCGGATACATCTTCAACGATTTTACCATCTTTGAAGCAGATATCCATTTTTTCTCCGTTTACTTCATTAGCAGGGTCGTAAACAATACCATTTTTAAGTATATATTCCATTAAAATCACCTTACTTATCTAAGAGACATGCGAGACCTTCATTAGGAACGTATTCATCTGCTACGTTAGGTTCTTCTCTGAGTTTCATTACTCTTTCTTTCAATTCACGTACAATCCATTCGTCATCACGACAGGTTTCAGGTTTGTCGATAGCCTTTTTCATCCAGATAGGTACACCATCCATACGGTAACTGGTACCTCCACATTCTACGGAAATGAAGGATCCAGGAAGTACTACGTCTGCGAGTTCAGTAGATGGTCCCCAGTGAATATCGATTTGGATAACTGGAATGTCAGCTAAGTGTTGGTTTGCTCCGTTAGGGAAGTGAGCACCAGGGTCTGCTGCAATTACCATGAAACAGTCAGGTTCTTTTCTGACTAATAAGTCGATAGTGTTGGTTTCACCCATCATATATCTTCCGTATCCTCTACAGAAGTCTACACCGAATGCCCAACCAGTTTCGTAAGCCATGAAAATGTTGAAACCGTTTACGTTAAAGTGACCTCTCATTGGAGTAAGTCCCCATTTACTGTTGGTGTTTAAGTCTTGTACTAATTTAATCGCAATGTCAATGTTTCTTTGTTTTCCTAAGGTGTGGGTTAAACCTAAACCGAAGAAGAGAACACCGAATTCTGCAGCTTCCATTTCAGCAGCTAATTCGTAAATGTCTTCAGCTGGAATACCGGAAACAGATTCAGATTGTAATTTTTTACCTTTTAATACAGCTCTTAAAGCGTTGTAGAAACCGTAGTCCCCGTTTTGTTCAAATCCAATCCATTTGTCAGACATTTTTGCAGTGTCTGAGAATTTTGGATCCATAGTGATAACGGTTCTGTCGAATCTACCTCTTTGTCTGAAGTATCCTCTAGGGAATGCTGCATATCTTGCTAAGTGTCTTGGGTGAGAGTTCATAGCGTTACTACCAGAGTATGCAATAACGTCAGCTCTGTTTTTAACTTCCCCTAAGGTTTGGATAGGGTAACCTGCGTTTTGCATAGCTTGTAAACTTGGACCGTGACAGATAGTTGCTTGGTTATCTAAAACAGCACCAATATATTCACCTAATTCTACACCTTCTTTCATACATTCAGTAGAAGTTTCAGACCAACCGTAGAATACTGGTCTAATAGAGTTTGCAATATATTCAGCTGCAGTGTCTAAAGCAGTATCCCAGTCTACTTCTTCAAGAACTCCTTCTTCGTTTCTTACCATTGGTACAAGTAATCTTTGGTCCATATCTTCCATAACTTTACTTGCACCTAATCTGCATGCGTGTCTTACAGCAACTACGTGACCGTCTTTTACTAAGAAGTCTAAGTCGTCACAGTTACATCCACAAAATGCACAAGTACAATTTTCTACAATGTGATCGTAATCAGTTACAGGTGGTTCATATGTCATGATCAATCAACTCCTCCCATTTACGTCCGTTATAAACTGGTCTTTCACCTAATGATTCCATGTTTTCTACAACATCATCATCTTCTTCATCAACATATTTTTTGTATACCCATCTCATTAAGTCTGCCATTAATAAAACTTTTCTGTCAGTTTTTTCAACGGTAGCGTGGATACCTTTGTAGGTAGGGTCTGAACAACAGTAGGTTTCGTGGCTTACAATAGTGTTAGCCCATGGACCTTTACATACAAAAATGGTACCTTCGTGAGGAGCATCTCTGGATTTTGCTGCGTTTAAAACAACTTCACCGTAGTCGGTTTTTACAAGTACAGTGTCCCAGTTTTTTACACCTAATTTTACCATGTCACGAGGATCCATGTAACAGGTACCGGAAGCGTTTTTATATTCTTCTTTTAAGGTAGAACCTCTTTTCTTACAAGCTCCTTGATATATGTCAGAACCAGTGTTTAACATACATTTGAGTACTTTGTGAGTACCTTCTTGAGCTACATTTTCCAATTCACCAACTACTGGTCTTTCTAAATAAGTATTTGCGTAATGCATGTTATCACTCCTATTCTAACCATATAGCTTCAGTAGGACAGAACATTTGGCAAGTACCACATTTATCACATTTGTCCACACTGAATAATTTAATAAATCCGTTTTCAACCATCATAATAGTTTCGGTTGTTTTGGAACCATGTCCACCAGCGTTTTCTGGACTGATAGAAGCGTTTACTGGACATGCGATAACACATACTCCACAACCTAAACATTTATCTTGATCTACTTTAAGTTCCATAAATAATCACCAATCAAATTAATTTTTTAAAGCTTCGAATGCTGCAATCCAAGATTTAGAACTAGTTGGGGTGTAATCGATGTCAGTTCTAGTTACGGTTAATGCTCCGTTAGGACATGCTTTAGCACATGCACCACAGTGGATACAGTAATCTTCTTCTTTAACTAAGTGAGTTCCTCTGTCTCCAGGACCAGATGATTTAGGGAAGGATAAAACATTACATGGACATACGTCAATACATGCACCACAGGTACCACATTTTTCTTCATCGATTTCGAGAGTACCTTTAAATGCTTGTTTTACAGTAGCTGCGTCTGCAGGACAGACTCCTTCACACCATCCACATTTAATACAGGTTTGTTTATCAATAATTGCATTTCCGGTAATAGCTGCTTTAGCAGGGTCAAGGTCATATTCACCGTAGGAACAGGATCTACATACTGCTTTAATAGCGTTAACAGGACATGCTTTTTTACATACGAGACAGTATACACATTTTTCTTTGTCAATAACAATGTTTTCTTCACCGGTGGTTTTGTCTACTACAATAGCTTCTGCAGGACATAATTCAGCGCAAGCACCACAGTAAATACAGTCATCTTCACATACTTCGATTTCACCAGTTACTAAGTCAGCTCTGTTAGGTAAAGTTCTGTCAATAGTGATGGAAGCTCTAGGACAAGCTGCTTCACATTTTTTACAGAATAAACATTTGTCTTCATCGATTTCAGCTGAAGCGATGAGAGTTGGATAAGCTTCATTTTCTTTAATAGAGACGCCGCCAATAGTAAGGTCTAATGCGCCTGCTGGACATACTCCACTACACATACCACAGAGAACACATTTGTTTTCATCAATGCATAATTTTGCTTTGACTTCATTGTCGTTTTTGAAAAGAGCATAGTTTTGAGCAATCTTTTCATGACCACTGAAATAGGTTTCGGTGTATTTACGTTCAATAGGAGCTACTTCGTCAAGACAAATAGCTTCTACAGGACAAGTTGCTTCACAAAGGCCGCAACCAATACAAACGTGATCTTTAAAGGACAAAATTCTGTCTTCTTCTGCTGATCTTTTTATATTGAAGTCTTTGCCTTCAATTTCTTTAACGTTAACCATTTTTTACCTCCAAAATTTTAATAGAATTTGTTGGACAGTCCTCAACACACATAAGACAGCCACAACAATAACGGGGGTTTATCTTTGCTTTAAGTGAATCTAAACTAATAGATTTCACTACACACAAATCTACACACAATCCACAACCAATACATCCGTCATCTATCTGACAATCATAATGATTCATATTAAAAATCTCTATAATTTGACGAATTTCATTATAATCATCAAATAAGACTTTTGCAATTAATATAAAATCCTTAGGATTTAGTTCTAAAATAGTTTTTGAAAGTTCAATTGAATCTTTAGAAATGTTTCTGCCATTCAAGTAGTGAGAAATAGTTGATCTGTCTACACCAATTTGAGATGAAATCTCTTTTTGGGACAAACCTTTTTTTCTAAGTTCAATGCTTTCCAAATATTTTAGTCCAGATATTATATGTTTTGGCATAAATTCACCATGTGTACAATATAATATATATTATATATACTTATAAAAGGTACATACTTAGACTAAAGTCAAAAGATTTATATATTACTGTGTATTAATTACACATTTATTAAATTATTAATTATTGATTATATT
>NZ_JAFRJO010000017.1 GCF_017432245.1 Methanobrevibacter sp. | reverse complement strand
TATTTTTAGAATAATAATTTTTTATAGTAACTATTTTTTTAGTAATTATTTTTTTAGAAAAAAATTCTATTTTTAAAAATAAAGTTTTAATATAATCGAACAAATAAATCTTAGATTATTTTAGAAATAATGAAAAAATGAGAAATAAAAAATAAAAATAGAAAATAGTATTAGAGCAAAATACTCCAAACTATTAATAAAAATTTTGGTCCAGGTTTTGCGCCCCGTAGGGGCGGAAAAGCTGGGCTAAGCTTCTTGTCTTAACCTTTTAACTACAAAGTCCTTATCTAAAGAGAGTAAGAATGAAGCTGCTCTTGGTCCTTGTTTTTGGCCAAGAATCATTTTATAAATAGCTTGGAAAGCTTTTTGTGGTTTTAATCCATGGCTTTCTAAAACTTCATACATAGCATCATGCAATTCTTCAGCAGATGAGAACTCTCTTTCTTCCATTAAATCTGCAAGGTCTTTCAAGAATGCGATTTGATCATCTGGAAGAGGCAATTTTGGAATGGAATCGTATTGAACTTGGAACTTGACGAATTTAGGAGCATATTTGTCTAACCAAGCGATTACATTATCCACTCTTTCTTCGTATTGAGCCAATTCAAGTTCAGTTAAGTCACAGAAATCCTTATCCTTAAAGCTTTTAGTCAATTGGGAATTCTTTTTCAAAATTGCAAAGATCTTTTCAAGGTCCTTTTCACCAACAATTTGATAAGCATTTACCAAGAATCTGAAAGGAGGTCTGAAAGGCAATGGAGCATCTGCCTTGATTTGAGCATTTTTATAAATGCTTTTGAATTTTCTACCTTCTTTTTCAGATGGAGCTTCTTCCTCTCCGTAGAATACCCTTTCAACCTTATCAAAGGTGTCCATAAAGTCTAACCATGGCATTTTTGGAGAGAAGTCTTTGGATTTCATTGGTTTGCTTCTGAATAAGTAATAGTTAAGACTTTCTGCAGGCCCGATTTCAAGCCATTGTTCTGGAGTGAAGAATACACCATGAGATTTACTCATTGCTTCACCATCCAATGTAATCCATTCGTATGGAACTGGATATGGTGCTGGATAATCAAAGATCTCTTCAGAGATTACACTACTTACATCGTAAGATCCACCAGCTGCTGCATGGTCTTTTCCAAATGGTTCACAAGTAGTTCCAAAGATTTTCCATCTTGCCGCCCATTCAACTCTCCAGGTAAGCTTACCGTTACCGGATTTGATGTCCATTTCACCATCATGACCACATTCACATCTGTATTTTACAATGTCCCCATCGAAGTCATATGCTTCAGTGGTGTTTACTCTTCCACATTTTTCACAGATTGGGTTGTAAGGCAACCAGTGGTCTGCCAATGGCTCTCTTCTGTATTGGTCAAAAATGGCTTTGATTTCATTGTGCTTTTCAAGGGATATTCTGATTGATTCAAGATAGGATCCATCCTTATACATCTCAAAACCAGATTTAGGAGTTATTTCAATACCATAAGCATCAAGAACTTTGAATAAAGGTTTTTCAAAGTGTTCTACAAAGTTTTTACAGCATCCTTCAGGACATGGAATCATAGAATATGGCATGCCAAGGTATTGGTCATAAGATTCAGGAAGTGGGAAAGGAACTTTTCTAAGGGGGTCATGGTCATCTGCAATCCAGATGGTTTCTGCATCATTTCCCAATTCACGCAATGCTTTTCCGATAGCATTTGCAATGAATACGTCACAAGAATTTCCAATATGTATAGAACCTGATATAGATGTACCACTTGCTATGACATGTTTTTCTACATCCATTTCATTTAATTCATCAGCGATTCTTTCAATCCAATGTTTCATTGTTTCACCATAATAATTATAAAAGCTACTTTCAATTTAATGCGTTTAATATTCCAAACTATATATGAAAGCAATAATGAAGTAATAAATTAATATAAATTCGATACTATTGATAATAAATATTCATTATAAATATTCATTATAAATATCCAATAAAAATATCCTAATAATTTATTATATTATATATTTTTATTATCATCTTATAAAAAATTAATTACAAAAATAGTCATTAAAGGATGTAAATAGGATTCTTGAAAAGAACCCTATTAAGTGGAAAAATAGAGTCAAGCTCTATATAAAAAATAAATTTAAAATAAATAGGCAAAAATCAATGCCTATGAAAATTAATTAATAATAAATTAAATTAAACTTCTATGATCAATCAACAAAAATAAGTAGATTGAACTTATTGTTCAAATCTACGTCTGTCGATTAATTCTTGACGTTTACCTGCGTTCCAACCACCGTTTGCAGATTTAGCGTGACCTACTTGTTGTACGTAACCAGTAATTCTGTCATACCATTCCACATCAGCAGTTTCACCACAGGAAGGACATTTGTTGCTTAATCCTTTCATTAAGGTTTTACAGTTTAAGCAGAAACTGAATGCTGAACTGTAAGCCCAGAAACCAATATCGGATTTTCTTGCAATCTTATTGGTTAAGCTCATTAATGCATCAGGATCAGAGTATGATTCACCCATGAATGCATGGAAGATGTGTCCACCAGGAGTTAACTTGTGGTATTGGCCTTCAATTTTGACTTTGTCTGCAAAGGAAATGTCACTGTTTACAGGTACGTGTGAGGAGTTAGTGTAGTAGTTAGCTCCATTGTCACCTTGCAAGATTGCCTTTTCTCCGAATTGCTCTTTGTCTAAGGTTGCAAATCTGTATGCAGTGGATTCTGCAGGGGTTTGCAATACAGACCATCTGAGGCCAGTTTCTTCCTGCAATGCTTTTGCTCTTGCATTGATGTATTCTAAACATTTGATACCGAATTTGTTTGCATCTGGGTTTTCGATTCCTTCACCGAATAATGCAAGCAACATTTCATTAAGACCACAGAAACCAAATGAAAGGGTAGAGTTTTGGATTCTGTAATAGGTTTCGCCATCAACTTTTTGATCTAAGAATGGCAAGATGTCAAAGTTGTTTAAACAGTTAAGACCTTGGTTTCTTCTAATCATCAATGTTTCAACAGCTAAGTCCATGTAGTTGTCTAAGTATTCGAATACATCATTTTCATCTCTGTATAGGTATACGATTCTTGTCTAGTTCAAGGTTACGTCATATAAGTTACCTGTTCTTAAACAGTCTTGTT
>NZ_JAFRJO010000016.1 GCF_017432245.1 Methanobrevibacter sp. | reverse complement strand
CTATTAGGAATCATTTCATAAATGTTAGTATAGATTCTCATTCCAGGACCAGAACCTTCAGTCCACATATTAATTTTAATAGGATATTTAAGTGTGTTATTGATCTTAATTCCTGTAGAAGGACTGAAACCATAAAGCACTGCATCACGTCCGGAATCCATACCAATAGGCAATCTGAATCCTAAGGACAATACAGCATTTCTTAGTGATCTTGCTGGAGGGCATACTCCATGTGTAGCCATTCCAGATTCTGCATCATCTTCTGGAACTGAACTGAATCCTACTCCTTCTCTTCCACAGCCATATGCATTAGGTGGAATGATAGTACCATTCCAAGCTTTAACAAATTGTTTAGCATTGAATTCTCTGTTTCTGTCATTGTACTGTGGGTGAGAATCCAAATAGGTATATGTGCTTGCAACTTTGGTTTCTGTATAATTTTCTTCCCAAAGAACTACTGGAGAACCTCCAGGATATTTTAGGGAATATTCATAAGCCTCTGGGAATTTTTCTCTTAATTCATCCGGAGTTACATATGACCTATTGTCATTAAATCCGTTAATACAGAAATCTAAATTGTATTTGGAACCTTGTCCATAATGATTATACCAATATTTTAATGTTTCTACATTTACCCTATCACCAGGTATGGTGTCATTTGTCATTGTTTTAGGGTCAATGTGACCTATTGTTTCATTGGTTTTATTGTTTATGATGTCAAGTCCGTCTGGAACGATTTTTGCTTGTATATATGGACTGTTATAGCCCCATACAACCTCTCCAGGTGAATTTACTGTGATTTTATCATCATCCACTACAACATATCCAGGACCTTCAAACTCCTCTACTATTCCATCATTGCTTACATTTCCATAAAGCAATGTAGATGATGGAGTTGGAACTGCTCCGGTAGCAATAGAGAAAAATGCATCTTCGATATTTCCTTCAGCTATTTGAGTAGTTAAAGACCCTAAATTAGAAACGATAGGATACTTGTTAATCTTGTTTTTATCAATTACATTATCTCCTGTAAAGACAGTACTGCCATTATCATATTTTGAAATTTCACTCATATTTTGATGATGAGTTGCTGTAGTTGCCATGGAGATAGGTATTAGAGCAATAAGTATTACAATTAATGCAATAAATATTTTAAATGAATTTCTTTTTAATAAACTTTTTGAACTAATACTTACACTTCCTTAATTAAATCTTAAAAATTTTAATAATTTTATGATTATGATTTATTTTTTTCTTATTTCATTTATTCAAATAATAATTTGCTCTCCTGAGGATTACAGGAATCACAGATTTGCTTTAGCCTATCCTGTATTTTTATAATGTTTTCTTGACCATTTCCTCCAATTAAAATAGCCTTTTCATGTGAAAATTCTGCAACGAATGCAATGATTTCATCAAGATTATTAGCTATTTCTATCCTTCCCTTATAATTTAGGGAATTTAATCTATACTTAGCTTGTTCCAACGTATCTTCCAATCCTGGAAAGAGAATTATGGCTTCAGGATTCGCATTTACCACTTCATTTAATATATCTAATCTATGATTTTCATTATGTCTTGGGGTTCCTACAAAGACTGCTGTGAAATCGACTTCCTCCAGTAATGGTTTAATTGCATCAGAATTGTCTGATTTTCCAATATATATTTCACAGTCATTTAATTTTAACACTTCTAACCTACCCTTAACTGGCTTAAAGTTTTCTAAAGTGTCTTTTATTATATTTTTATCTATTTCAAAATGATTTTCATTGATGTAACTTGCCACAGCTTCACTAAGGCCTGCATTCAATTTATTGAATTTTCCAAACAAATCCAAATCATATTCTGTTTCATTATACTCTATTGCTGTTTTGGAAATTTCCTCAAATTCCTCTTTATATTCCTGATTTTCGTTGATGAAAATGGTTTTATCCTTGAAGAATCCTTTTAAGGAGTTTTTATATCCTTCCATTGATCCATGAACATTCATATGGTCATTGCCCATATTGGTCAGTGCAATCAAATCAAAGTCGAAGCAATAGCTGCAGAATCCAACTGTCATGTCACAGACTTCAACAAGCAAAACATCATAATCACCATTCTCTGCTTCTAAGATGAGGTCATAGTAGCCTTCAAATCCACCACCGGCATTGCCTCCTACCAATACATTTTTTCCAGCATTTTCCAAGATTTCCTTTATCATGGTTACAGTAGTGGTTTTTCCATTGGTACCAGTAACACCAATAGTAAAAATGTCTCTATGTTTTGTCTTTACGTCACAAAGCAATTTATGAGAGTTTTTATAATGTTCTGCAATTTTGCTTCCCCAAATGCTAGGGCTTAAGACAACTGCATCAGATGATTCTATCTTTTCTTGATCATTAAATCCTAAATCAATGGATAAATTATCTTTTAAAAAGCTGATTTTATCTTTTTGAGGTGAAATATCTACACCTGCAAGGGATATTGGCAAGTCATCTAAGCTTATATTAACATTTAAATCTGTTGCATAAACTTCCCAATTATGTTTCAATAAGGAATTTAAAGCCTTTTTGCCTTCCACTCCCAAACCGATAACAGCAGCTTTCATGATTTCACATTAGTTTATATTATTATTGAATTTTTTTTATAATACTATATAATAGATAGTAATTTATTATATGTATTTATCTATGTATATTCTAATTAATAAAAGTTAGTATATTTTGAAATAAACTTAAATTAATTTAGAATGAAAAACTAAAATGAGAAAATAAATAATGTGAAAAAAGAACAAATAAAGGAAGATTAAATTAAAAATATAAAAAATTTGGAAAGAATGAAAAATAAAATAAAAGAGTAAATTAAAATTAAAATAAAATTAAAGATCTAAAATTAGCTCAATAGGAGCATGTTTAGAACTATCAATCTCATTTAAAATTGTTGAGGATTTAACTTTATCCGCTAAGGATTTAGAAACAAAGAAATAATCTAAACGAGCACCTTCATTGTTTTCACGAGCTTCCGGATTTTTCCAGGAACTAAATTGTTTTTCTTCCTTATTGAATAATCTGAAAGCATCAATAAAACCGAAGGATTCTAACTTGTCTAAAACTTCTCTTTCTTCATCAGTGAATGTAACTTTAGTATCTAAATCGAAAATATCTGCTTCTTTATGAGCAATATTAAAGTCACCAGCAATGATTATATTCTTATCCTTAGCTAATTCAGCAAAGGATAAAAGATTATTAAGGAAATCAAGCTTTTCATTTAATTTAGCTTTAGTTCCAGTTCCTACAGGAGCATAAACATGAATTAAAGAAAAATTCTCATAATTTAAGATAGATGCCCTTCCTAATGCATCAGCAGATTCCATGAAGAATCTTCTAACTATAGAAGGTTTTTCTTTGGTAAATGTAGCTAATCCACCGGTTCTAGCACTTTCTCCTTTTAAGAAATAATATTCATAACCGCATTTATCCAAGAATTTCTTATCCATCCTTTCATAATCTGTTTTTGTTTCTTGGAACAATAAGATATCAGCGTCTTTTTCTAAAATTGGATTAACATCCTTATTTTTTATACGAGTCCTAATACCATTTACATTCCATGAAATAATCTTTAATTCACTCATTATATTGCTTCCCTAAATTAAATAAATAAAATTAATACAATATAAATTAATTTAAGCCCAAATTATTAATAAATTAATTTAAAAAATATTCTTGTTTATTAAAACTATAAACAAATATAATATTAACTTTTAAATCATATAAACTTATTGTAGAATTTAAATAAAAATTATAAGAAATTAATCAAAAATCATATAAAAATTATTCAATTATTGAAAATTGCAGATTAAAAAATAATAAAATAAAAGGTAATGAATAATAATTCATAACTTTAATATATTATAATTTAGAAATTATTAATTATATCTTTACGGAATTAATTGAATTGGTGATAATATGGATTATGAAAAGGAAGATAATGTAAAAACTGCAGAAGTTTTAAAGGAAAAACTTAATTTAAAAAGACTTCCAGTGGCTATTAAGTTTTTCAATGATTTAAATGAAATCCCTGAAGGAATTGAAAAAATAGAAGAAAGCCTTAGACATTGTGAAATGGTTACAAAAGCAGCTGATGGAGCTATCTTCTATGCAACTGCTGCAGAACAGAAATGTAAAGGCGGATCAAGTGCAATGGGATTGGAACCTCTCCCACCTAAGATTGCTTCTGGTGAGTTCTATTATAAATTAGGCAGATTTGACAGTGTTGAAACCGCTAAATCCGTAATAGATAATATTCCAAGAAAAGATGAACAAAGCTTAGGAATAATCTATGCACCCTTAGAAAAAGCTGATTTTATTCCTGATGTGGTTATTATCATTACTGTTCCTAAATTCGGTATGTACATTGCACAAGGAATTGTTTACAATAATGGTGGAAAATTGGAATCCAGCTGTGCTGGAATTCAATCCTTATGTGCAGATGCAGTAAGTGCTCCTTATGTAAACAATAAAGTAAATACCACTTTAGCATGCAATGGTTCCAGAGGTTATGCAGGAATCATAGATGAGGAAATCATCATTGGTTTACCTTGTGATAGTCTAAAGCCATTATTGGATGCATTTGAAAATATTTAATTAAATTTAGTTATAGAACTTATATAACTAATATTTCTTTTTTTATTCTTTTTTTAATCTAAATCTATTTTTCATAATTGTTCTTAAATTAAGGAATTGTAAACACTTGATTATTATCAGATTCTTCACTTTTTTTCTTATTGCAGAATGTTCTAAAGTCACATGCACTGCATGTTCTATCCTCCGCTTCAGCTTTCCAAGCATCCTTAATTTTACAGCCATTCATTTCCTTTAACATGGAAGATTCGATATCGTTTACAACATTATCAAATTGGTCGAGGGAATTATCAATCAATTCCTCTTCAACATTTATTATTCTAATAGATCGATCCATCTTAAATTTATCTGACAAGTCTCTATGAATAGCTATTTCGGAGTCTTCATTCCAATTCCTTAATCTTTCCCAATCCTCATCAAGTATCTGATTTAGTGAAATATCAGTTTGATTATTTAATAAATCTTCCTTTATTGCCTTTAAGTCATCGTTTGATGGAACCAATTCATTCAAGTAAAAGATAATCCCTACAATTGGCTTTTCTAAATTTTCCTGATTTTTTCTAAGCCAAGCATAAGTCAATATCTGCCATTCATGCTGAATCCAAACCTTATATTTTTCATATTCCTCTGATTCAAAAAGTGTTCCATTTTCCATTAATGATTGAATATCCAATAATTCTTCCTTTGATGGAGCACTTGGCCTTCTCATACCCTTATAATCTATGATTATTTCATATTCACTCAATTCATTATCCAATAATTTCTTAAAATCCTCATTATTATAGAGGTAATTGATTATGCTGTTTTTTTGAGAAAGATTGAAATAATTATCTAATGTTTGTTGAAATGGATTATCAGTAGTTCTTCTATAAAAATTATCCACCATTTTTGAACTTAAAACATCAACAACACCATTTATGGAATAGTAATCAGACCTAGCATTTTCATCTGTCAATTGCCTTAATCCTTTTATCAAAACTTCTGTATCTTCAATTAAAGGGAATAAATGAGGTCCCCAAAGGTTTATTGAACGTTCCAAACGAGCACTATAAATATTATCCTTAGGCCCATAATTGTTCTGGTATTCATATGGAGGATTTAATCCCTTGACCTTCAATCTTCCAGTTATCAAGTCTTCAATAGGCTTTATTTCACTTTCCCAATCCCAAGGAAAACTTAATCTTTCACTGTCTGAATATTTCTTCCACTTTAGAAATGCCTCTTCCAATGTTCCATGAATGAATTCTCCAAACCATAATTGAACTGGCATTGATGGAGGAAGATTTCCTTTATTTTGGTAACGATATTGTAAATTGCAAGTTAAAAATGATAATAAATCACCAGTTAAGCTATATTCTGGTATTATATATTCCCTCGATCTAGTTGATAATTTCATTTTTACACCTATCAAAATATTTAATATAAGTTTCATATAATTTACTTAAAGGAACGATTAATTAAATTAAATATATATTGTCAAATCCTATAAATTCTTCATCCCTATTCCAACCTAATGCAACATTAGGTATTTTCCGTTGTTTTTCATTTTGTTTATATCCATCAATGTTTGAATTTAGTCCAACTAGTAACAAAACATCTTTTGCTCTAGAGAATGCTACAAAATACAATCTTGTCAAATCATCAAATGCCATGTCTTTAGAATCCCTATCCATATTGGATAATGAACTATATTTTCTGACCCTATCCTGAATAATCGAAGAGGAATCTGCATTTTTAGGGAATCTTAAGTTTGCATCTTTAGAGAGATTCTTCTTAAAACGAGACCCAACATCTACAATGACAAGAGGAAATTCCAATCCCTTTGCCTGATGAATGGACATTATATTAAAACGATTTGATGGAATTACTTCAAAGAGACTCTCGTCTATTTGCACACCACCACTAGCTATTGGAACAAATATGTTTAACAATGCCTCGTTGATCGATTCCTTTTCAGCATCTTCTGATGAAAAATCAATATTCGCAGAATACTTATTGAAGAAACTTGTTTGAGTAATTGTTTGTGTAATGGCCTTTAGATAAACCACACCCTCATCATCTTCTTGAAATTCTGGAATCCAACTAACCAATTTATATGCTAACTCCATAAGATTAGCTTTTTCAGGCCATTTAATATCCTTTGACTCATCAGATGAAAATGGATATCTCATTTGCCAATGGGTAACGAATTGCTCTAAGGAAACAGGTGAATGTGGCTCTGGATTGACATCTTTTATATATGAATTTGCTTTTCTGCGCCAAAGACTCATATTTCTGCTTGCAGAATTAGGCAACTTATCATTAGTCCTTTGATAAGTGGAATTAGGGTCTATGCATTCCAACATCAATCCGCAAAAGACAGCTACACAATCTATATTCTGCAAATCTTGACCTCTAGGGTTAAAGACTTCAATAGGATGCCTTAGCCTTCCTAATTGTTTTTTTAATGCAAAAGTAAATGTACGGCTACCAGTGGCTGTCAACTCCTTTGGAGAAAAAGTTAGAAATGCAATATCTTCAGCAGAACCATCTTCTCCAAGTTCAATGACTATTTCATCTTTTCCCTTTGCCAAATCAAATCCTTTATCCCTATAATTTATTAAAGCAATATTATCTTCGGAATTTAATTTTGAATTTTCATCTTTAGTCAAAACTCTCTTAATTTTACGTTTGACTATTCCATTTCTATTCAATTCATCTATAAATTTTGCTAAATCATTTGCTAGCATCTGCTCATTATTTCTAAACATGCCTAAAATGGGCACCTGATTTGTATCATCACTATTGAAGCTTGGCACTTCAATTTTTGGTTTTTCCTTAACACGAGCGGATTGATACTCATCATCCAATTCAACAAAGTCATTGCATAGACCAATGATGTTTTCAGTAGATCTGTAATTTGTTTTTAGATTAACTTCTTTTGCTTCAATACCAATTTGAGCTATTCTTTCAATGAAATTAGTGAATAAGTCAACACTTGCTCCTCTAAACCTATATAAAGATTGATCATCATCTCCAACAACAGTGATGTTTCCTCCATTTCCTATGGCTGATTCTGCAATTTTAAAGTAAATGCTCTCTTGCAATAGGTTTGTATCCTGATATTCATCCACTAAAATAATCTTTATATCATTTAAGAATGCATTTAAGCTATCTGAATTCAATCTTCTTAAAAATTCAGTTTCCAACATTGCAAAATCATAAATGTTTTGGCTTTGAAGTATTTCAGCATATTCTAAAATTAGTTTTAAAGCCAATTGCTTTCCTATTTCATGGGATTGAATATTATTTAAAATCT
The DNA here is from genome assembly GCF_017432245.1 of Methanobrevibacter sp. GTDB lineage: Archaea > Methanobacteriota > Methanobacteria > Methanobacteriales > Methanobacteriaceae > Methanobrevibacter. The sequence continues at coordinate 18,265 of NZ_JAFRJO010000016.1, read as the reverse complement.
TATTGATATCTACCATATTATAGTAAATATGCTCCTTGATTTCAATCAATATTCCTGCCATCATTGTCAAATTCTTTACTTTAGGCCTTTGTTCTATATCAGATTTCTTACCGCTTATTTCTCCCAAATACTCCTGCAATGACTCATTTTTATATCTATCATCTTTGAGCAGGCATTCATTTATCATGACAGAATTTGCAACAAAATCCTCTATTAAAATAGGTTGGCTTGTTCCTGCTTGGCGATAAATACGTAATAATTCATCAGCTATGCTGTCAATTGTCCCTACATTAATCTGATTGAAATCTATCCTGTTTATTTCCTTAATTATGGAATCATCACTTATCTCACCATTGAACATTTTATCCATATAATTAGCAATTAGCTTAGATTTTATCTTGTCTCCCCAACTTAGAATACGGGATAATAACTCTCTAGCCGCTTTTCTTGTAAATGTTGTAGCCATAATTTCATTTGGAGAAACATCATCGACAAAAATAAACTTCAGGATTTTAAGTACCATAACTGTTGTTTTGCCTGAACCTGGCCCTGCCACTATAAACAATGATTGGTCTTCAGGTGATGAAATGGCTAATTTCTGATCTTGATTTGAAGAAATATCCCTTTCTAAAACATTCACTATAATCTCTTCAAATTCACTGTAATCTATCAAATTTACCCCTCTTACATTTTATGAGCAAAAAATTCATTATTATATATAAAAAAAATTCATTATCAATATATTAAATTAAAAATATTTCTTATCTATAATTATATTACTTTATAAAATATTTTAATTTTTGTATTTAAATAAATAAACAAAGAGCAGATGAAAACTAATAGGAAAAGTTTTATTTAATACAAAAACAAATTATGGTAAGTTTTATTAAATTCGTTGACAAATATTATAATTGTTAATATTATTGAAATATTTAATAAAAAAATATTTAAAAAAAATATTTAATAATAAAATATTTATTATTAAAATATTTAATAAAAAATTTTAATAAAAAATTTAATTTATTTTATACTTAATTTTTAATGATTATTATGACTAATCTAGCTAAAGACAAAGAAGAGATGGAGAATATCGACAAGTTTAAAAACGATATCCGTTTTAGGAGAAAAATCGAGCATGTCGAGACTATTCCTGCTAAAGAAGCTAGCTTTAAGAAGGTAGACAAATTAGAGGAAAAAATTTTGGCTTACCTTGAAGAAAAGGAAATAAAATTATATAAACACCAAGCATTAGCTATTGAAAAGTCAAGAGAAGATAAGAATATCATAATTACCACACCAACTGCAAGCGGAAAGACATTATCATTTAATTTACCTGTTTTGGAAGAACTAATAAAAGATAATGATGCTTGTGCATTATACATTTATCCTGCAAAGGCATTATCTTATGATCAATTGAAGGTTTTAAGGAAATTTGATGAGAAATTGGATCTTGACATTAATCCAAATCCTTATGACGGTGACACTCCAAAGGCTAAAAGATACAGAATCAGACAGGAATCAAGAGTTATTCTTACAAATCCCTACCAAATTCATTTGATTTTACAATGGCATCACCAATGGGAGCGCTTCTATTCCAACTTAAAGTACATTGTCATTGATGAAGCTCATTATTATAAAGGAATATTTGGTTCAAATGTTGCATTTTTAATCCGAAGACTTAAGAGAATTGCTAATTTCTATGGTTCTGACCCTAAATTCATCCTGTCTTCAGCAACTCTTGCAAATCCTTTGGAACTTGCAGAAAAGTTAACTGGAGAGGAATTCGAATTGATAGATGAGGATAGTTCTCCAAGTGGTGAGAAAGACTTTATCCTTTATAATCCATACAAGAAACTGCCAATTCAATCTGATGATGAAAATCTCTCTATCCATCAGGAAACTGAAAAGATTTTCCTTTATTTGCTACTCAAAGACATACAAACATTATGCTTCACATCAAGCAGAAAGATTGCAGAATTGATTGCATTATGGGCTAAAAGAGACATGGAACATCTTAAAAAGCGCTATACTGAAAGAATCTCAGCGTATAGGGCAGGCTATTTAGCTGAAGATAGAAGGGAGATTGAAGATGGGCTTAAATCAAGAAAATATTTAGGAGTGACATCTACAAATGCACTTGAATTAGGTATAGATGTAGGCAGTCTTGACGCTGTAATCATTTCAGGATTCCCTGGTTCCATGATATCAACATGGCAACAAGGAGGAAGATCTGGAAGGGGAAATCAGAAATCATTAGTCATTCTAGTTGCTTTTGAAAATCAGCTAGACCAATACTTTATGAAAAACCCTGAATTCTTCTTTGACAAACCTCATGAAAACGTTGTTATTGATTTAAATAATGAAAAATTATTGAATAACCATATTATATGCGCTGCAAATGAATTGCCTATTTCAATGGAAGAGATTATAGAGATTTTTAATGTTGATGAATACTTTATAGAGAATATAATTAAAAATAGAGACTTGAAAAAGAGTGCTGGACTTTACATTTATCCATATGATGATAATCCTGCATTCGAATTTTCACTTGACCAAATTTCAAATGAAATATTCAGCGTAATGAATGGAAATCAGTTGATTGAAAAGATAGAAAGGTCTCAAATGTATAGGGAAGCTCATGAAGGAGCTATTTTAATAAATAAAGGTCAAACTTATATTGTAACAGATGTCAACTTTAACACTCATATTATAGATGTAATTAAAAGGGACGTGAATGCTCATACAATTGCACTTAAGAGAACAGAGACTAAAATCATTAAAAAGATTAAAAAAGTTGAAATTGGAGGATTTACTGTTCACTATGGGGAGTTAGAGGTAGAAGAGGATTACTACAAATACAAAAGAATGGAATTTTCAAAAACAATTGGAACATATATTCTAGACTTGCCTCCTTTGAAATTCAAGACTAAAGGATTGTGGTTTACCATTCCTGATAGCGTTAAAGAGAGATTGGAAGAGAGATTCAAAAATGAAACTGAAGTCTTTGCTGGCGGTCTTCATGGAGCGGAACATGCTTTGATAGGATTGTTCCCACTTCATGTGATGTGTGATAGGTTTGATATTGGAGGACTTTCAACCAATTACCATGAAGACACTCAAGAAGCTTCAATTTTTATATATGATGCCTATGAAGGTGGAATTGGTATTTGTGAAAAGGCAATTGATGTGTTTAGCAAATTAACTAAATCTACAAGAAATTTACTTAAGACATGCGAATGTGAAAACGGTTGCCCTTCCTGTATCTACTCTCCAAAATGTGGAAACGATAACAAGCCATTGCATAAGAAAGCTACTGAATTCATCTTGGATTACATGTGGGAAGAGATGAATAAACTATCCCCTGAAGAATTATCTGCATTGGAAAATCAAGATTTGGAAGAAAATATATCATTTAATGAAACATATTATAATCAAAAGGATAGAAAAAATAAAATTACAAATGATAACTCTAATGAAATAATGGAAGAGAATGAAGAAATCCTTTATGAAAATGAAAAATCAAATGATCAAGAGGCCAATCCCTTAGATGAAGCATATAATGATGCATTAGAGGAATTTGAAAAGGGAAATTACAGCATTGCTAAAGAAATACTAACCAATATCATCATCAAGGAAGACAGCGCTGATGCTTATTATCTCATTGGAAAAATATTATATGAACAAGAAGATAAATTAGGTGCTTTATCTTTTGTTAAAAAAGCAATTTCTATTGATTCAGGTCATGAAGAAGCTAATGATTTCTTATTGCAATTGAAACATTGAAATCTAAATAAATAAAAATAAATAAATCATTACTTAAAATAATATTCAAGGTGATATCATGGAAATCACTAATGAAAACAAAAATGAAATTAAGGAACAGATCAATGCAGACATTAACAATATTCTTGAAAAACATGAACTTCCTTATAGAATGGATGGTCTTTCAGTTATGAAAACATCTAAAGGAACCAGTTTCTTAGGAAATGTAAGGGTTCATGATCCAAATAAAGTCAAAGCAGTCAGAACTGAAATTGAATCATATTTGGATAAGTTTGGGAAAGTTGTAATTAATTCAAGGGATGTTGTTCCTTGCTGTGAATTGCCATATACATATATTACATTCCATATAAACTTCTAGATACTATGACATCACGTAGAGAAGAGCATGAGGCATATCTGAAAAGAATATTATCAAATTCATCATCTTCTGCAAATCAATCCAAAAAAACTTATGAAGGAGGGGAATTAGACTCCTTAAATTATTTTAACAATCTGAAATTTGGATTGATGCATAAATATCAGGATTGGGATTTGCTTGATATTGAAGGTAGCAAAGTCATAGAAAACATATATGGCGAAACATTAAAGATCACAAGAAAGGAAAAGATTGACTTCTCTCTAGAAAACAAAAGGGAATCCATCAAACACGAATTGGCATCCAATCTTAAATTAATGCCGGGAATTGGCATTCAAACGGAAATGAAACTTAAGGATGAAGGTTACAATTCATTTTATGATTTATTAAATCATCCGACTTATTCAAATAATGCAGAAAAGATAATTGAAAAAATAGAAAAGGACTGCTTTATAAAGGAATTCAAACTATTTAAAAGATTAAGTAAATATCCCAATTCAAAATACAGCACTTTAAAGGCCTTAAGATCACTTGACCCATTCAATCTAAAGTTTATGGATATTGAAACTCTAGGATTATCAAACGCCCCTATTATTCTAATTGGAATTGCAGAGATAAAAGGAAATCATATCGAATCCAACCAGTATTTGCTTAGAAATAAGGAAGAGGAACCTGCACTCATAGAAAGTTATCTTTCCCATATTGACGAAGCAAGTGTTCATGTAACATATAATGGAGCAATTTTTGATATCCCTTTCATTAAGAACAGAGCCAGATTATATAGAATGGATTGCAATCTTGATCAGACTCATTTTGACTTAATATATCCTGCTCGGAACTTATGGAAAGACCAGCTCCCTAATTGCAAATTAACTACTATTGAAGAGCATTTATTCAATATAAAAAGAGATGATGATGTACCTGGAGCTTATATACCTGATTATTATAGAACATATTTAATAACAAAGAATATAGGTCCTTTAATTCCAATAATAGAACATAATCGTATGGATATCGTTTCTCTTGCTCATTTCTTAATGAAAATATATGAAGAGTCTTTTTAATTTTTGAAAAAAATTATCCATTGTCTAATTTTAATAAAATATAATTTACCCATTTCTAAAATCAAATTGAGTAATAATTTTTTTAAAAAAGATATTAAAGTTATTTAAATATTAATTAACTTAAAAATATTGCCTTAATAGGAATAATAATAAATATTTGTTTTTAATTATCCAAATGAATAGATAAAAATACATTAAATAAACATTACATTTATAAATAATGAATTATAAAAAATAAATTGAAGATAACCTTTAAGGTAAGACTCTAACTAAGTTAAAGAATAAAAATTAAGTAATTTTTAAAAAAATTATTATCCCATATAAAAAAACTAAAAATGCTTAATTTTTATCTTTCTTTTTAACTCTTTTTAGAATTTATTCGTTTTTTTCACTATGATTTAGAAGCTATTTTTCAATTATACTTTACTAAATAAACTTAAAGATTTTAATAATTCTTCATTTATTCAGTTTTTGAATAAAAATTACTTTTTAAATTGATTTTTATATAAAATTTTTAATATTAAGAAAACAATATAAAATATAAGCACAAAAACTAAATAAAAAACAAATTAAAAAGGAAGGATAAAATGTTTGAAGAAGAACAAGACAATAAAATCTATAATCTTATTATTACACGTGGAATAGACCAGGAAAACGAATATGGTCAATTTACCGAGAAATTATACTCTAAACCTGATTTCTTATGGACTGAATCAATGGCAAGAGATTATGCACCTTTTGGAGAAAGTTTCTTTAAAAATGTAGATGTTATTGTTATTTTATCTGGAATTTACAATTATAATCAAATACATATTGACATTTTAATTGAAAAAGCAGAAGAATTTGATATCCCTATCCTTTTGGTACGCCCTTATGGTATGGAAATAGTACCTGAAGAACTTGAAGCTAAAGCAACCTCTGTTGTTGGATGGAATGCAAACTGCATTGTAGAGGATATAAGATCCATTGTTAGCGGAGATTATGATGAATTATGTGATGATTTTTAAAAAAATGATTATTTTAATCCACATATAAAGTTAATTTTGAATAATTGAACTCCTTTAATCGCTAATAAGATTAAAAAAAAAAATTTTAAAATAAAAAATGAATTAGGGATTAACTTAAAAGTTAAATAAAACAATACTGAATAAATAGTAAAACTGAATAAAAAGTAAAAAATAGAAAAAGAAAAGAAATAGAATTATTCAGAAGCTTTACGAACTCCTGCAACTATTTCTTGGATTTTACCTTTAACGTCGGAAGTTTCTTCAACTACAGTACCAGTAACAATTATATCTGCACCAGCCTTTGCAGCAGTATAAGCTGCCACTCCATCACGAATTCCTCCACCTACAACAAGAACGATGTCTTGGGTAGCTCTTTTTGTATAAGCAACCATTTCAGGAGGAATAGGTTGATCTGCACCGGAACCTGCTTCAATATAGAAGTATCTCATTCCAAGGTTTTCAGCTGCCATAGCATAAATAGCTGGGATTTTTGGCTTGTTTCTTGGGATAAGCTTTGCATCTCCAACCCAACCGACAGTTCCACCAGGTTCTGCTACGACATAACCCATAGGAATCTTTTCAATTCCAGTTTTGTTAACTGCAGGTGCTGCCAACGCTTGAGCACCGATAATCCAGTAAGGATTGTTTGAATTTAAATAACTCATGAAGAAGATAGCATCTGCATACTTGCTTGCACCATTGATGTTTCCTGGGAACAATACAATAGGTAAATCGATATTTTCAGACAATGCCTTGCAAGTTCCATCAAGTGCAGCAGTGTCTACAGTGGAACCTCCAACCATAATACCATCACTGCCGCCTTCAATTGCTGCTTTAGCAATAGATACAGCTTCTTCTGGGCTTTGTTCATCAGGATCAATTAAAGTTAAATGAATTTTACGAGTTTTTAATATTTCTTTAAAATGAGCTTCTACATTTTCCATAAAATCACACAATGAATTTGTAAAATATTTATTAAAGTAAATTAATTTAGATTAATTTTTGAAATAATCTATTAATACATATATTTATTAACTTATTAGTATTTAAAATTAATATAAATTTATTAAAAATTATTATAAAATTAGTTAGATTTAGTTAAAATTTTGTTTAAAAAGTAAAAATTAGTAAGAATTAGTAAAATGGATAAAAATAGTTTAAATTATAAATTATTTAAAATTAGTTAAAATTAGTTAAAATTAGTTTTTAAAATAAGAAATTTAATATAAAAATCTAAAGAGAATAAAAATTCTCTTTTAAGTTTAAAGGGATAGAGTGAATCTATCCTCTAGGTTCTTTAGCTTTGAATCTTAAACCTTTGTAACCACATTTTCTACAAGTAGTAGCTCCAGCAGGATTACGTGCATTACATTTTAAACAGATTTTTACATTAAACATTCTGTTTTCTGCTTCTTCAAATCTTGCCATTAATAATTCCTCCATATCTTATTAAATTAATTGATCAATATAACTTAAATAGAAATTCATGAAAAAATTCTAGAGAAATAATTCATTAAATTCATAATAAAAGTTTAAAAAGAATATTATGAATTACATAATGTAATCATAAATATTAATATAAAATATGATTTTAATAGTATATAAATGTTAGGTTTATTTTTACCTTTCATGAGCCTCTAAGAACTCATTTTGTATTTGTACTACCTCTTCACTTGTTTTTACATCACTATAGGCTTCCAATAAGTCATAATTCATTTCAATGAATGAATGGCCCCATTTGAACCCATCCATAATATGATGTGCCTCATCCTTAAATCCAGTTATATAGAATGTAGCTGCAATCGCTTCATTAGTTGATAATATGCATGGTTTTCCAAAATTAACCGGATTAGCAGCGATTAAAAAAGGAAGAGATCTGTGATATTTTGATAAGCTGAAGAAACTTGCTGACTTTGATACCTTATTCCAGGAACAGTCAAGACCTACAATACCCTTGTTTTCAACAAGAGGCCTGTCTTCATAGGAAACTGCCTTTTCAGAAAATGGATTAAGGACAACTGCACCCCGTGGAATCTGATGTATCTTATAGACTATCTTGCATTTTCCTTGTTTTTCCATTTTAAATGCAGTACATTTCCTTTTATCACATTCATTTGCATGAAAAACAGTTACTTTCATAAATATCACTTAAACTTAATCTTTCATTAAAAAAAGAAAAAATAACAGAATAAATCTATTCTGCCATATTTATATATTTTATTTCATTCACCCTGACTTGGATCAATGGTACCATTGAAAATACCGTCAATATATTCCCTATTGAATTTGAACTCCTCATCTGACATACCCATTAAATCAGCCATTTTAGGAGCTTTTTTGGCATCTTTAAATTGGATGCTTTCAATTAAAGGTCCTATGTAATCCTTATACAATGGACAGAATAAAGTGCCGTCACATTCAGTTTTATTATCGTAAGCTATTACATTAATTGTATATGCAGTACCATTGACATCCGCTTCACAAATATATACATTCACAGTATTGTTTGTACTATTGTCAGCTGTTTTGTTGTCTGTAACATTTGAATCCGGAACAGCTTGTGAAAAAAAGATTTTCCAAGGCTGATTATTATAATTTCTTACTTCAGGAGCTTGCAATCCCTGCAATTGATAAACATCAGTAATAAAGTCCCCATCCTTAACACAAGACATATTATAAGTTATATTGTGTTCTGGATCTTCAAAAGATGCCATCCATTCTCTAGCAGAGCTATTATCTTCAACCTTTTGTTGAATCACATCCCCATTGAAAGTACCTGTCATGAATTTGGTATCAAAGTCTGTTGTAGGTCCAAAAAGATTCATGCCAAACAATTCAAATGCAGAAACTGCACCTAATGATGTTATAATAAGTGCTATAGCTGCAATTGCAATAATGGCTATTTTTTTATTGTTCATAGTTTTCCTCCTATAAGATAAAATGATTAAGAATCAGCCAATGTAAAATTAGGCCTAAATTTAGAGCTTCTCTTAATATTTTTAAGTTCCACTTTAGTAGGGCATTTGTATTCCTCAAGCATTAGAATCTTATAATCGTAATCAATAGGTAAAGAATCGTCCTTACCGTCAATAAGGCCTCTGAAATTTGCACCTACCCAACCGGTTCCACCTATATCATAATTGATTCTATCAATAGGATTGAAATCCTCAAAGAACATCTCTAACTCTATTGTTCTTTCCATAGGAGCTTTATAATGGATAGCCATGATTTTATTGGAATTCATTCTAATTTTTATGAACTTTTGGTCCATTTTCAATTCGTCCCCTTCTCTTACTTTCTTAATGGTAAAAAATGGATTTATATCATTTCCAGACATATTTTCACCTCATTAAATGTTTTCTTCATTATAATCGTAATAATCTATTATTCTAAACTTAAACGTTTTCTTCTTCTTTTTTATAATCGTAATAACCAATTGTTTTAAACTTAAATGTTTTCTTCTTCTTTTTTATAATCGTAATAACCAATTGTTTAAACTTAAATGTTTTCTTCTTCTTTTTTATAATCGTAATAACCAATTGTTTCAAGAACCTTTGAAATGTCTACCTTTGTTTCAAAGCAACCTGAAGTGGACAATAGAACTCCTTGCGGAGCAAAATCTGACAAGGCCATCATGGTTTGATTCAAGTCCACATGACAAGCCACTCCAACAACAGACTTGAACTTGTTCTGTTGAATGATTTTTTTAACAAAACTGGAACCAGGTACAATAAACACTCTATAACCCATCGGTTCTGCCTTTTCCTTGATGACACCGATTGCACACTTGCCGCAGTAAGTGCATTGAACACCAGTTTCCTTAAGACTTGCTTCACATTGAGCAGACCTGAGGCAGTGCGGCAATACAATGATCTTGTCTTCAGGTGCTATCTTTTCAAATTTAGCTTTATTGACCTTGTTTCTCACTTCAATTCCAATATTGTCAACCAATGAATCATCAAGCCCTAAAAGGTTTGCAAAGCTCTTTAATGGAGAATAAAATACATTTACAATAAATATTATAACGGATGGCATTACCAGTTTATTTCTCCTCACTAAAATTATTCCAAGTAGAAGCCCTATAATGAGTATAACCACTATCAGGAATATTAAGAGCACAACTCCTTCACCGATTAATTGGAATGCTTGTTCATGCAATAACATAATTTTCAATTCTATAATTTTTAAATAAATTCATTTAATATTATTTTATTTTATATATATAAAACTTTTTAAAATATAATTAATAAATAATTAAAAAATTTAATAAATAATTAAAAAAATATAATGAAATTTTAGAAAAAATAATCTATTTTTAAAAAAAATAACATAAAATTATTTAGAAAAATGCATAAAATGGCTCAATCTTATAGTTCTTAACTTCCCCTTCTATAACGACACCATCTTTGGATTTGACTATATTCAAGCCTGATAAGCTGTCACAGGAGCATAAGATATCCTGTTCAGGGTGGGTTCCAGGAACTATCCCGCAGTCCAATCTAACGTTTTCGCCTACTGACAATACCATCTTAAGTCGTTTAGATGATGGATGATCCTTTGGAAGAACAAGTATAGGTGACTCAATATCCCTTGTAAGGTAAGCAAGAGATCTAATTCCCTTTTCATATTTTTCACCTAAATTGAAGGAAGAAACAGCTATCAAATCATCATCTTCAAGATATTGGACAATTTCATCACTGTCTGGAGTTCCTATAAAGAGCATCTTTTCCTCTCCCGCCTTAACAATACCTACCATACCACTTTCACCAAGCAAAAAGAGAATTTCATCCTTTGTAAACTTAATTTCAGTTTCCATCATATCCCCTAAAATTATCGATTGAATAATCTAAATCTAAAACCTAAAATAATCTGTAATAATCTAAAAAAAGTGTAATAATTAATAAAAAAAGTTAAAGAGCAAATTAAAATTTACTCTTAACATTTAAAATAGCAATAGGTTTATTCTTGTGCTTCTACATTGTCACTTTGACATGAAGGACAGATAACTTTTTTACCTAATCCTTTAAAGTCATTTCCACAATCTAAGCATTTATATTTCTTTGTTTTCAATTTTTTCATTGAAAGTTCAGCCATTGGGCCTCCAGAACTACACATAATATCACCTTTTATTAAAACAGTTAAATACTGAAAATTTTTAACTATTGTTAATAAGTAATTGTTTATATGTTCATTTTAGTATTTATTATTTTATATTTGAAATCAATTATTCATAGTATTTCATTAATTGACTTGATTCCTCAGTTGATTCAAATTCATAAATGAATTCCTTTAGATCCTTGATAAACTCTTCTTTCCTTTTATCTAAGTCTTCAATAGAAGAATAATCCTTTTTAATGGTTAAATTCATTAGAATATCATCTGTTTCAAGAGCAATTTTAGGATAATCATTGCTTAGAATACTTTGATTAGATTCTTCAAGGACATCTAAATGATTCAATTCATCATCATTTGAAATTAAATTATCAAAATCATTGAATTCAATGAAATCATCATCAAAAATAGGTTTGCTGTTTTCCAATTCCTTCTTGAATTCTTCAAACTCCTTTTTAAAATCAATATATTCCTTTTCTGACATAATAATCATAAAATAATAAAAATAGAGGAAAAAATTACATAAAAATACTAAAAAATAAAAAATATAAAAAGATAATTAAAAACAATTATCTTCCTAGCTCTTGATGAGCTTTTGCCAAGTGTCCTGCAGATATTGCAGCAATTAAGGATAATTCACCTGCCATAACAGTTGAAATGACAATTTCAGCAAATTTATTTACCTTACCTGATCCTGCACAATCTATTATCTGCAATCCTTCATTTGCGGTTTCAAGTCTTGTTCCACCACCAATTGTAGCAATAGGCAAATCAGGCATATTTACAGAGAAGTACAAGTCTCCATCCCTATCCTCTGCAGTTGTAATTCCTAAGGAACCTTCCACAACATGTGCTTCATCCTGACCAGTCGCTAAGAATATTGCTCCAATCATGTTTGCAAAGTGAGCATTGAAAGCCATGCTTCCTGCTGCAGCGGAACCTATCAGGTTTTTGGCAACATTGACTTCTTCAATTGCTTTAGCTGTAGTTTTAAGCTTTGCTCTGACAATAGCTTCTGGGATTAGAATGTCTGCAACCACTGTTTTTCCTCTACCTTCAACAATATTTATTGCTGCAGGTTTCTTGTCAACACATAGATTACCGCTTAAAGCCAATGCATGAACTCCTAAATCCTCATGCAATTTAGCCAATACCTTTTCAGTGGCAATTGTTACCATATTCATACCCATACTGTCTCCAGTTGAGTAAACGAAACGAGGATAAACATAATTTCCTACAATGATGATAGGATCTATCTTTACTAATTTTCCATGGCTAGTTGTTGATTCAGCGATTTCCTTAAGTTCATCAAACTTCTCTTCAAACCATTGCTTGACCTTTACCGCTTCAACAACTGAATCTGTTTTAATGGCTGGAGCTCTTGTCATCTTATCTCCAATAACCCTTGCATTAGCTCCTCCAGCTGCAGTAATAGCAGAACAGCCCCTATTCACTGAAGCCAATAATGCACCTTCAGATGTTGCAAGAGGTACAAAGAAATCATCTTTTGCATATTCTCCATTGACTTTCAAAGGACCTGCAACTCCAATTGGTATTTGTACAGTACCTATAGGATTCTCAATATTCTTTGCAAATGCAAGTTCCATATCCAAAGTATAATCAGCTATTTTCTCAAGCTTGCAATCAGAATGCCTTTCAATAAACTCTCTTCTAATGTCTAAAGCTTCTGTTGCATTTGCAGTAAACTTGTCAATTTGATAAAGCTTCATTTCACCAGCCAATAACTTTTCAATGATTTCTTCTTTATCCATATTATCACCACGAAAAACAGTTTTTAAAAAAATAGATTTTTTAAATTCAATCTAGATTTGTATAATTTTAATTCTAATTAAAAAAATAAAAAAAGAAGGAGAAATTATTCTCCACGAGCTTCTTTAATAAATTCTACAATTTCAGAAGGTTTCTTAGCTACTTTAACACCTGCAGCTGCTAAAGCTTCCATTTTGCTTTTTGCAGTACCTGAGTTACCAGCAATGATAGCTCCTGCGTGACCCATTCTTTTACCTGGTGGTGCAGAAAGACCTGCAATATAAGCTACAACAGGTTTGGTGATATTGTCCTTGATGTATTCAGCTGCTGCCTCTTCAGCTCCTCCACCGATTTCACCAATCAAGACTATTTCCTTTGTATCAGGGTCATTTTCAAACATATCCAAGACATCAATGTATGGAGTTCCGATTACAGGATCTCCTCCAATACCTACACAAGTGCTTTGTCCAATTCCTGCACGGGTTAATTGGCTTGCAATCTCATAAGTCAATGTACCGCTTCTGGAAATAACACCTACATCTCCTTCAGAGAAGATATGGGTTGGCATAATACCAAGTTTTCCAACCTTAGGGGAGATTACACCTGGAGTGTTTGGTCCAATAACAGTCACTCCTTTGGCTTTTGCATAAGCCATGATTTCCATACTGTCATGAATTGGTATATGCTCTGTAATAATTATTACCAAATCCAAATGATCAATTGATTCAAATGCAGCATCCTTTGCAAATGGTGCTGGCACAAAAATAATTGATGCATTCACATCAGTTTTTTCCTTAGCTTCTTCAATAGAATCGAAAACAGGAACTCCTAAAACTTCTTGTCCACCTTTACCTGGAGTAACACCTGCTACAATTTTTGTATTATATTTCAACATTTGTTCAGTATGGAATTGACCTTGCTTTCCTGTAATTCCTTGAACTAAACATTTAGTATTTTCATTTAATATTATCATATGAACCACAATCGTAATTTTAAATAATCTTTTTAATTGCAATTAATTTTATCAAGTTTAAATCTAGATAATAATCATATAAATTTTATATAAAATTATTAATCACTATTATATATAGTTCTTAAATATTAAATAGTTAATCATTTATTTTTAAAAAATTGATATTTTAAATTGCATTAAACAAGAAAAAGAATTACTAAAAGTCAAAAAATAATCATTAATAAATAGAAAAAAAATTAAAACTCAAAAAAACTATCATTAAAAAAAGTAAGAGAAAAGTGAGAAATTAAAATTTATCTTAACCAAAAATGGAAAAGCAAAATTTAATTTATAACATTTCTCCGTTAAAATTACCTAATTTTTCTTGGTCTTCACTAAAACTAGAACCAATAAGTTCTCCAGTTTTGGTATCATATTGGCGGAAATTGCCGTCTTTATAATTTATTTGATAGTAATATCCACCACCTGCTTGGGCGTTATATTCAGCACTGCCACCAGAAACACCACTACCAGAACTGCTTGAACTGCTTGAACTTAGTTGGGAACCAGAACTGTTACTTTTAACTGCAGAAGAATTGGATTCTGAGTTTTTAACAATACTTAATGAACCAACATTATCATTGGATTGAGCTTGATCAGCTATATTAACATTATCAGTAGAATTATCATAAGCATCATGTGGTGCAAATGTAATTGCTAATCCTACTAAAATCAAACCAATTAGAACACCGATCAAGATTTTACCGACATCATTCATATTATCACCTCTTTAAAGTTATATAGTTCTATTATTTGTATCTAAACATATAAATTTTACTTAGTTAATCAAATAAACTTTATAATATAAATTTGAAAAAAAATGAAAAAAGTAATATGTAATAAAAAATGAAAACAAGAAAAAATAAGGAAAAATTTTAACATCAAATTATTAATTTTATAGTTAATTAAAATAATACCTTATTAAAAATAATTAAAATAATAGTATCTAGAATTAATTAAAATGATACTTAACCTAAAATTCTTGTTTTGTTTTCAAATGGTATAGATAAATCAATCATATTTCCATTCATTAATGCAGTTACAGATACCAAGACACTTCCAGGAAGCACATTACATGGAGTATGCCTTTTTACAAGGTAAGTGTTTTTATTCCCCAGTGCAGCTCCAATCATTGCACTTGCAACAACTGCAATCTGTTCCAGTTCATTTACTGAAACCACTACAACAGGGTCATCTGTATCATCAGTGGATACATAGCCTACTCCAGGAATATCTGTTCTTGTTCCTATCTTATCGCTCACTCCAGTTACTGCTTTCATACCACTTGCTGCTTCAATAACTGAATTTGCAACATTCGCTACAAACGGCTCTCCACCGTAGGTGTCAAATGCCATAATTATTGCATCCTGATACTCGCCTTCTTCGAGGTTCGCTTCTGCATAGGAGATTCCTTCTCCTCCTTTATCAGGATCTTGGGATATTCCAGCCACATCTCCTAAGTCCTCTGCATTATTTCTCAATATCTCTACAATGCCTGCATTCACTGTTTCCAAAAGATTATCTTCAACAAAAGCGGTAATTACAACATCATCTCCTGTAACATTTGTTAAAGCCGCTTTTCTAGCTCCTAATTCCAATAACTTAGGAATGTCTTTTTCAATACTTTTAACCAAAGAATCGGAAACGGAAACATCATTGCTTGAAATATCTGCACCAATAGCTACAACTTTCATAATATCAATAATATCTTTTTTCTTTATAGTTAATAATCATTTTTATAAAAAGCCATTTTAAATAAGTTTATAATTCATAAAATTAAATATAATAATACTTAATGATAATACTTAAAAGATTTAATGACAAAAATAGTAATAACTATAGATTATTCAATGAGGTAAGAAAGTGTACAGCGAAACTAAAATAGCCATTCCAATTTTCCAAAAGAATAAGGAAGATATTCTAAAGGTAGCTAATGACTGCATAATCAAGGGTGCAGATATTCTTGAATTGAGAATAGATGGAATGGACAATCCTAATCCTCAGATTGTAAAGGAAATCATAGAAGAGATCAATTTCCCTACAATTGCTACAAATAGGACCATGAAAGAAGGAGGTTCCTTTAGAGGTAGCGAAGAGGATAGAATAGCCATACTTAGAGAATGCTGTGATGTAGCGGATTATGTTGATGTAGAGCTCCAGACAGATAGGGAACTTATTGAATCAATTACTGAAACAGGAGTCACTTCCATTATTTCTTACCACAACTTCAAGCAAACTCCAGAACTTGATATACTTATGGACATTGTAATTCAGGAAAAAGAGCTTGGAGACATTGCAAAAATAGCCGTAATGCCTAATACTCTTGAGGACACTTTAACAATTCTTCCGATTTTATCTCATTTTGACAATGTTGTAGCCATATCAATGGGAGAATTAGGCAGTTATACAAGAGTAATTGCATCTAAATTCAATGCACCATTTACATTTGCTGTAGTTAATGACAATACTGCACCTGGACAGATAGACATTGATACAATGAAATCATTGATGAACAGTGATTTAATCAATACAGATGATTTGAAATAAATCATTGAACTCTTTTTAAAATAGAATATAATCATTTCAATATATTCTAAATTGAACTCTTTTTAAAATAGAATATAATCATTTCAATAGATTCAAAATTGAACTCTTTAAAAATAGAATTAATTTGATAGATTTTAAAAAAATAAAAAAAGAATTAAGAGAATAAATCTCTTAATTAAACTGTTTTAAATTAAATTTTAACTTATTTTGTCACTTTCAAAGTTTTAGTAACAGTTTTACCAGTGTAATATTTGGTTTGTGCAGGAGTAAGAACAACTTTATGTTTTCCTACTTTCTGACTGATTTTCAAGCTTGCGATTCCTTTCTTATTGGTTTTGATAGTGTAAGTCTTGTACTTTTTACCAGTGTAAACTTTCACTTTAACCTTTATTCCAGAAAGGACCTTCTTAGACTTGGTGCTTGTTACCTTAACTTTAAAGTATTTTCCTTTTTTAACTTTCAAGGAAGTAGGAGCCATTTTGATAGGAGATTTGCTGACTTTTATTTGACTGGTTATTGACTTTGCAGTGTAACCTTTGTCAGCAGAGCTAACTACAACCTTATAAGTGCCTGGCTTAAATGTTATCTTAAATTGAACTAAACCTTTTGATGAGGTTCCAGTTAAATTATAGTATTTGTTCTTTGTAATGAATACTTTAATGTTAACTTTAGCTCCATTCATTAATGCCTTATTTTTGGTATTGGTTAATTTAATTTTGAAAATTTTGCCAGATTTGTAATAAGTGCTTACTTTAGGAGCGCTGAACTTACCAGTTGTCTTCTTAACAGTAACATATCTTGTAAGGGATCCTGACTTATAGTTATTATCCAATACAGATATGACCACTTTAGTTTTTCCAACTGATAAACCAGTGTTTAATCTTGCAACACCTTTGGAATCTGTCATAGTCAAGTAATTGGTTGCCTTTTTGGAGCTTGTGTAAACTTGAATTAAAACGTATACATTTGGTAAAAGTTTTCCAGTTTTCTTATCTTTTACAGTAGCGACTACATAATCTCCTGAACCATATAAGACAGTTCTATTGCTTGCACTTATGACAGCTGCCCTTTGATTGAGGGTTATGGTCTGTTTAACAGCACTGCAAATCAAGTTGCTGTCTATTGATTCGAGTTGCAAATTATAGGTTCCTGCAACTAAATTCAAGTCAGGGCTTGTGTAAAATCCAGTTGAATTGGTTCGACCGCTTCTGGTTGCATCAATATTGCTGGAGTAAATTCTGAATTGAACTAGAGCTGATTTGATTGCTTCTCCTGTATTTGAATTGATTACTTGGAAGATATAGTTTAATTTCTTACCCTCTTCATATTCTTCTACAATTGGAGATGCTACAATTTCAGTTTGAACCTTGTTGATAGTAATTTCAAATGTATTGTTTAAAACATAAGGTTCATGGCCTCTGAAGGTTAAATTATAGTTGCCTGATGACAAGAAATTCTCTAAAATATTATTATGATAAAAAGTGTTGTTGTTTTTTATCACAATAAATCCGTTTTCATCAGTTGTGAAATCCTTTGAACCGAAATTGTATGATGAGTCTCCTGTTTTAGTAACAAAGATTACTCCACTAACTGTAATGGTTACATTTGATAAAAT
>NZ_JAFRJO010000015.1 GCF_017432245.1 Methanobrevibacter sp. | reverse complement strand
TATACTAAAATTATTTAAATGATAAACAATATATTAACAAAGGTATAATAAGAATACTACTTTTTGTTAAAAACTTATAACAAAAATTATATCGGTATGTGATAATTATGTGTGAAAAGATAAGAAAATAAAATGAATTGAAATTATCACAATACTTGTTTTAATCTTATTTAAAAATCAATTAGGTGTTACTTATGAAAGTAAAAGATGTAGCGTCTACAGATGTTATTCATGTAACCGTTCCAGGAAGCAGAGAAGATGCTTTAAGAATCATGAAAAAAGAGGATGTATCTGTAGTGCCTGTTATTAAAAATGATACTAACAAATTAGTCGGGATTTTAACTCGTTCTGATATGATTACCAATCCTGATGAAGAACAAATTGCAATGTTGATGACAAGAGACTTGATTACCGCAAAAATGGATGATGACTTAAAGACAGTTGCAGAAAAGATGGTTGAAAACAACATCAGAAGAATTCCTGTAGTGGATGATGAAGATGAATTAGTGGGAATTGTAACTTCTTTTGATATTGTAGCTTTAGCTATTGCAGATATGGGAATCAAGGAACCTGTAGAAAAGTACATGATTAAAACCATTCCTGCAACTTGGGATGAAACTCCATTGAATGTTGCATTTGAAGTAATGAAGTTCTTTGGATTGAAATCCGTTATCGGATTGAACTCCAACAACAGAATGACTGGTATCTTGACTGAAACCGATTTCATTGCTGAAAGTGAAATCATCTCTGAAAGAACCGAACACAGCTCTTCAGTAGGTACTGAAGGAGACAAATGGTCATGGGACAGCACTTCAGTTTTATACATTGAGAAAAACCATCTCAAGTTTACCGACAAAGTGTTTAAGGATGTTGCAATCAAGGATGTTGTAACTGCAAACACCAAAACCAAAGTCTCTGTATGCGCTGAAAAAATGAGATCTCTTGATGTAGAGCAATTACCTGTTTTAGGAATTGAAGGAGACCTCGTTGGACTCGTCAGAGCTAGTGACTTAATTAAAACTTTATTATAAGTCAAGCTTTTTGACTTGCGTCAAAAACCTTGACCAAAATCTTTCCAATGGTTTTTTAACCATTCTTTTTTATTTTTTTTCTAAGAAATTTTATATACAAAAAAATCTATATTATATTCATGGATTATTATTAGTCCTAAAATTGACTTGTTTGGTGTTATTTGAATTCTTTTTAGAATTCACTTAACATTTTTTAAGCTATTTTTCTAATTTTTTTGAGATTTAAAATATTTATATTAGTTTCAATAAATGTTTTAGTATTAATTTTTTCAATCATTTTTAATTTGAGCGATAACATGTCATCTGAGCCTATTTTAGTAATAAAGGACAACGATTCAACAATTGGAATAAGAGCAAGGGTTGGAGAGGAGTTCTCTGAACATGAAATCCAATTGAATGTCATGCTTGCATACTATTGGGACAATGATCTTCCAGTTATAGAAAGCCTGATAGAGCTTTTTGAATCAGCTGTCAAAAGGACAATTAATGAAGTCCTTCCACATGAAAATCTCTTTTTGAAATATGACCTTATCACTGATGATGAGATAGAAAAGGCAAGCAGATTTGAGATTCATCTTATTGAAGTGAAAGCAGATGATACAGTTTTAAGATTGGATGGAAAAATACTTGCCTTAAAGGGAATTTCATCAAAAGAAGAGTATTCACAAGGAATTTTAGGTTTAAAATTTAAAAAAGAAGATGATTCAAATGATGGAATAATGGTTAAATCTGTTGAAAAGAATATTCCAACCGAAAAGAAGATTTCCTTTAAGGAGTTTGCAAGGCAGCAAAGATTAAAAAATAATATTTAAAAAAGTAAATGAAGAAGAACTATACAGTTCTTCTAATGAATGGTAATATTTTTACTAAAGATGATTTAGCATCTTCCTTGTTTTCATTGTTTTCAATGCTTATCTTACCATCTCTAAATATCTTGGACTCTTTCTCATCAATATTCAATTTGATATAACCGATATCTTCAATAGTCTCAATATTGCTTATATGCACATTTTCCCTACTTTTAAGAATCTTATCTGTTTCTGAAATATCTATTCCGAATGGCAATCTTTTTCTAAGTCTAAGATTATTTGCTCCTTTTTCAAGCTCATCATCTAAAATAAGCTCATCATCACTTTCGATTGCTTTAAGATTCAATAAGATTTTGTCATACTGTGATAATTTCAATTCTTCATGGATAGAATCAATCTTTTCCTTATCTAAAATAGTGTCCAAATCACTTAATTCGATTGTAGCAACATTCTTCTCTTCTCTAAGCTTGACTACATCAGAACCTGTGATTTCCTTAACATATGCTTCACAATGGTCTATCCTATTCACCTTATCGATAGTAACTATTTCATTGGTCTTGACCCTTGTTGCAAGACAGGTTGTGGAATTTGAGTATTTGATATTATTTTCATCAAGGAACTTATGAATTTCAGGGGTTTCAAGTTCAGCTTCAATGAATGGACTTTCAATCTCATACTTGTATTTCATCAATATCCCAGGCCTATCATGAGTAAGGTCTGTTATATTGTTTCCATCTATGATAATTTCATATCCTTCTTCATTAGCCTTTTGTTTAATTGCACCATACATTAAGTTTCTGCATAGTAAACATCTTTTTGGACTATTTTCAACAAACTCATCTACATCTAGGAAGTTACCTTCTATGATTTCATGTTTTATTCCAATTTCATTTGCTCTTTCTTTTGCAAATTCCAAGAATCCTGT
Source organism: Methanobrevibacter sp. (assembly GCF_017432245.1). Taxonomy (GTDB): domain Archaea; phylum Methanobacteriota; class Methanobacteria; order Methanobacteriales; family Methanobacteriaceae; genus Methanobrevibacter. The sequence goes on along the minus strand of NZ_JAFRJO010000015.1, from coordinate 36,299 downwards.
TGGAAAAATTTGATTGTTATATGTGATTGCAAGCACATCACATCCTGCTTCCTTTGCAAGGTATGCAAGCAATGTGCTGTCTGCTCCACCAGAAAAAGCTAAAGCTACTTTGCCGTAGTCTTTAAATATTTCTTTTACTTTATTTATTTTGATATTTGTATTCATATTTTGCCTCGTTATTTAATAATAAAATCATTTATTATTAATTTAATTTGATTAATCGCCCGAGTTCAATATCATATCAAATATAAAAAAATAATAAATTAACTATTGTTATATTATTTATTGCTTTTAAAATTTTCTATATCAACGTTATATTCTAAAATGAGCTTATTCTAAGTTTTTAATGTATTCCAAGACTTCAATTGCATCCAAGTATTTGATGTCCTTTTCCTTCAATATGAAATCGATAAGCTTGGTTTTCTTTCCATCTTCCATTTCCACTTTTGAGAATATGTTTTGATAGGAACGTTTAGGGTAATAGATTTCTTTGGCAATATTGTGTATGTATTCCTTTTCCTCTTCAGTGATAATCCCTTCTTTTACTGCCAAATCCAGTTTGTAGTCAACATTTACAAGAGCTTCTGATAATGGAACTTGATTGACTGGATCAAAACTTAAAGCCACATCATCATCTGAAGTGATTTCTCCAGACCTGTATGCCTTGTAGACATATCCGATTCCAATCATCCCTAAATCATCAAGCTCTGATGCTCTTAAAGCTCCCATACTGCTTCCTCCAACTACAGTAATTCCCTTATCCAATGCCTTCATGATTTCCTTATGGGCTACTGCAGGAGTATGGTGGAAAGCACCATCAATGATTCCTATGATGTCTGGCTTTTCAGATATTGCCTTTAGGATGTCTCCTCTTTTAACTGGAGGTCTGTAGTCTGCATCAAGTATTGTTTTAGCCTCATCCTCCAAAATGGACAATCCAAGGTAAACTATTATCTTCTTCATCAGACTAACCCTCTTCTTGCTTTTCTATCATATTCTAAAGCACGATTACCTAATCTTTCCTCATCCAATGAATAGAGCTCAGCTTTTGGAATAATTACTCTTGCAACATTGATTCCGATCTCATCTCTTGTAAGGTCAGTGTATAGGACTTGATTGAATCCAACTTTCTGAACCTCTTCAATGCTTGTTTCAATGTCCTTTTTGATTGAGTGTGAGCTTTTGTCTTCAATATCAGAAAGATTGATTGTTTCCTCTTCCCTTTGGAAGTAATGCTTGTTCATTCTCTTCATGTGTTCATAGCCGGATTTTCTCATGAAGTCTGCTCTTATTGTATCTTCACGGGTTCCATGAATTTGGGTTGCTCTGCTTTGTGCAACTTCAGTAAGCGCTCTAATCACAGCCACTTCTGGGTTCAAGTGGGTTCCAACACCTAAAGTTAGGAGTGCAGGATCCTTAAGCACAGTATCATCAGCGCTTGCAGCTATTGTGGTTATCTTCAAGTCTGCTGTAATGTCCATAAGCTTTATCTTAATTCCTTGGCTATTGAACTTGTCTAAGAGCTCATTGATAATCTCGTTATCAATGCTTTCTTGACTTATTTCTTTTTTGTTTCTTTTAGTAAGCTCAAAAATGCTCCATGCATCCCTTTCAACCACTTCAAAGATTCCATGCAAAACAGATTCCTCTATGATGTTTCCGGATGCAAGACCATTTGTGTTTCCTTTAAAAATAGCTATTGGGCTTGGGCTCACTTCCCTTGTAGGGATGTAAGGGTGGAAAACCGCATTTGATGGGACATAGACTGTCTCTTCGCTTATTATGTCTTCTGCTTCAATCCATTCGAGCCTTGAATTTTCAACATTTTCATTGCCGTAATTCTTTGGCAAGAGAAGGTCTTTTGGGTCGAGAATATTCATTTCATTTTTAATGTTGTTGTAAGTGTCTACAAATGTTCTCTCACTATCGATATCCTGCCTTTCTGCAGAATACCTTTCGAATCCTTCCATCATTGCAGACGCCTTTGCCTGCTCTCTGGTAGCGCCCTTTCCAGCATAGACGCTTACACTGCCTGATTGTGCAGTTGGACGGATTGCTGAAAAGACTGGGATCTTGACTCTATCCAAGTCTGTAATGTCGGTCAATCTGGTTATTCCAGCAGTTCTAAGCTTTTTCTCATTTATCTCAATTGTTTCTTTTGGGTCTTTCACTCTATGAGTTCCCTTAAAGAATTTTATTGGAATATCTTCAAACATGTTTTTTATCCTTAGCTATTTTTAAAATCTTTTTATATTTGTAATATTTATATTATGTAATTGATTATTTATAATAATTGTTATAGGATAATTTCAATCATTCGTTTAATTTTTAAATAATAAGTGATATAAGAAAATATAGGAGAAAATTAATAATTCAATTGAGGCTTTCAAATGCAAATTAAAGATAATGAGATTCATAATTTTCACATCAAGAATATCTTGAAAAAATTGGAAGAGAAGGACTTGGATGCCATGCTTGTGGCTAATTTCAATAATATCTACTACTTGTCTGGATACTTGTCAACAAGCTTTGCATTCATGATAATCAAGGAAAATCCAATCATATTTGTTTCTGGAATGGATATGGAAAATGCAGGAAACACTTCTTCCATTGATATTGTGAAGTATGAATCCTTTGACAAGATGATTGAATACTTGAAGGAAGAGAATATCAAGAGTTTAGCTATTGAATCAGACTTGACTGCAAATGTATATGAAAAGTTCAAGGACTTCAATCTTACAATATCAAATGCCATTTCAACTGAAAGGATGATAAAGTCACATGATGAAATTGAAAAGATGATTAAGGCAACTGATATTGCACATAAGTCTCTCATTGAATTGGATGTAAGATCCAAGCAGGAAAAGGGAGCGCAGGAGTGGGAATGCGCTTATGAATTAGGCTATTTGATGAGAAAAAATGGAGCAAGTGCAGAATCATTTGACACAATATTTGCATCAGGCCCTGTATCCTCACTTCCCCATTCAACTCCAAGGCAACATGTCCTTGAGACACCTGTTCTAGTGGATTACGGCTGCAAGTTTGAAGGATACTGCTCTGATACAACAAGAACTTTCATCTACACTGAAAGGCAGGAGGAAATATCTGATATCGTGCTTGAAGCTCATGACAAGGCAATTGAAGCTGTTAAGGCAGGTGTAAAAGCCTGTGAAGTGGATAAGGTGGCAAGAGACATCATAACTGATTATGGCTATGGAGATAATTACATTCATAGCACTGGCCATAGCTTAGGCTTGGATATTCATGAAAACCCATCAGTTTCCATAAAGGATCAAACTGTTTTGGAGAACAATATGGTCATAACAATTGAGCCCGGAATCTATCTTGAAGGAGAGTTTGGAATAAGGATAGAGGATATGGTTTTAGTTGATAAAAAGGGTAAATTGATTGGAAATTTACCTCAAATATTATAATTTTTCTTTTTTATTTCCATCTTCGTTTTTTATTTTCATTTTTTATTTACACACTACTTTTTCAAGATATTTCTTATTTTTTCACCATACCTTTTAATTTTTTATTTAAGAGGTAAAAAATATATATACCTTTTAACATAATATTTTAATAGGTGATATGATGGTGAATGTGGGTACCACTAGGATTTATAAAAACAATCAAACTACCATTCCATCTAAAATCAGAAAGCTATTTGATGTTTCTGAAGATACAGTGATGGATTGGGATTTGAATTCAGATAATGTAATCACTATAACTTTTAAAAGCAAAAAGTCTTCAATTCATGATTTGGCAGGATTAGGCAAAAGCAAAGAGACTACAAATGCAGTGGAATTAAAGAGGGGATTATATAAATGAAGATTTTCGTTGATTCCTCTTTTTTAATTGCTTTAGTGAATGAAAATGACTCATTGCATGAGAAATCGCTGGAATATATTGACTTGATTGAGAAAAATGACTGCTATATCAGCAATCTAGTCATTAATGAAGTCATAACTGTAATTGGAAATAAGATAGATTTGGAAACTGCCATTTCTGCATTTGATCTCATTAATGACATTTTCCATATAATAAATGAGTATGAAATCAAGGATTTCAATTCAACTACCATGTTGATATATGAAAAGCATGGCACTAAATTGAGTTTCACTGATTGCAGCATAATTGTGGATATGCATTATCACAAAATTGAAAATCTTTTAAGCTTTGACAAGGAATTTAAAAAAGCTGAAGGGATAAACTTAATTTTTTAATTTTTTAGTCTAATTTTAATTTTATTAAATCACTTTAATTTTACAATATCATTGTAATTTTACTTATTTTTTATAATATTCTCATTAAATTGTTTTCTTAAGTCAATAAATAAGTTAAATTTATTAGTAACTTATACAAATCTATTATCAATGTTTATTGAAGATTTAATAATCAAATTATCGAATATAATAGAAAATAAAGTTCATCAATCTATTTTAATTGCCTTTCAAGAGTACTTGCTTAAGGCAGGAATATTTACGCTTGCATCCCAGATTTTAGCAATTATTCTAATGGCTTATATTGCATTCATAATTCTATTTTCAATAGTTTCAATAGCCTTATCAGTTAATCTATCAATTGCTTTAATTTTAGCTATTTTCATTCCAACAATTTCATTCATTCTAATCCTATTTTTGAAAATAGAAAAAAGGGCAAGTGAAATAGAAAACTCAATTCCAGACTTCCTAAGACAATTGTCATCTATGCTAAAGGTTGGATTAAGCTTGGAAAATGCCTTGGTTGACATGTCTGAGCATGGAAAAGGGCCTTTGTATGATGAATTAAGGAGGGTTGTAGTAGAGATAAGAATGGGGAAATCACTTGATGAATCCTTTAACAGCATGGCAATTAGACTCAACTCAAAGGATCTTGAGAGAAGCTTTAAGATAATACTCAATGCCCATAAAAGTGGAGGATCATTGTCTGATATCATTCTTGATGTAAGTGATGACTTAAGGGCTATGCTGGTATTAAAAAGGGAGCGTAAGGCAAGTGTTATGATGTCAATAATGTTTCTAATCATTGCTTCAACAATAGCGGCTCCCTTTGCACTTGGAATGGTTGGAGTCTATTCCTCCTTCATGATTGAACTTGGAAAAGGAGGGGCAATCTGTGAAGTTGCACCCCTTGCTGCAGAGATTTATCTAATTATTCATTCAATTTTAGCAGGTTTTCTAATTGCTTTGATAATGTATGGAGACTTGAAGAAGGGACTTAGGTATTCCATTCCGATAACATGCTCTGCATTTGCAGTATTCTATTTAATCAACAACTTTGGAGCAGGATTCTTTGGATTAGTGTAATTGGTGTGATATTATGAAAAATATAGATTTAAAATTCCCAAACAGTTTCATTAAAGACAATAAAGGTCAAGGAGCTGTTGAATTGATATTGATTATTGGGGGAATCATTGTAATCATTCTTCTTGTTGTTTCAATGTATAAGTCATATTTGGTTGATTTGGGAAATGAAATTGATTCAAATGAAATAAACACCTTAAACAGTTCCTTTGGCGATATTGCTTCTAAATTTGAATAGTTTAAATATTTTACCAAAACTTATTATTGAATAAAACAAATAGTTTATTAATTGTTTTAAAAATTCAAAGTTTAAAGAAATAATAAAATTAAAAAAATTTAGGAGTCAAGATTATGAAATTCTTAATTAATGGTGAATTCATAGACAAATCAGACCATTATGATGTAATAAATCCATACAATGGAGAAATTGTAGATACAGTTCCAATAGCATATAGAAGTGATGTGGATAATGCTGTTGAAGCTGCAAACAATGCAAAGAAAGCATTGAATGACTTATCTGCAAAGGAAGTGTCAATAAACTTATACAATGCATGTGAAGAGCTTGAAAAGGAAAGTAAGAACATAGCAAAGCTGATTGTTGCAGAAGCTGGAAAGCCATATAAGCAAGCTATTGGTGAACTTCAAAGATCTGTTGAAACACTTCAATTTGCAGCTGAAGAAGCCAAAAGAATCTATGGGGAATCTGTGCCTATTGATGCAACAGGACCAACTGAAGCAAGATTCCTGGCATTTACAAAGAAGGTTCCACTTGGTGTTGTTGGAGCGATTACTCCATTCAATTATCCTGTGAATTTGGCCCTTCACAAGATTGCTCCAGCTATTGCAGCTAAAAACACTGTTGTGATGAAACCATCTATGGAAGCTCCGCTTTCCGCTTTAAGATTGGCTGAAATAATCAATAATCATTTTCCAAATGGTGTGATTAATTCTGTTACTGGTTATGGTAGTGAAGTTGGAGATGCAATGGTTGTGTCAACTGGCATAGACAAGATATCATTTACAGGAAGTGTTGCTACTGGATTATTCATTTCATCAAGAGCAGGAATGAAGAAATTGACAATGGAACTTGGTGGAAACGATCCGTTGGTCATACTTGAGGATGCAGACATTGAAAAAGCTGTAAATGCAGCAGTATCAGGCGCATTCCTATTTTCAGGTCAAGTCTGCATTGGTGTAAAAAGATTGATTCTTGACAATAAGATTGCAGAGGAATTCATAGATTTGTTTGTAAAAGAGGTAAGCAAGCTAAGGATGGGAAATCCAATGGATGAATCAACTGATATCGGGCCTGTAATCAATGAGAGCTCTGCCCTTAATATTGAAACTTCTGTAAACCGTGCAATTGAAGATGGAGCAGAACTCTTGCTTGGAGGAAACAGAAAGGACTGCTTCTTTGAACCGACCATTTTAGACAATGTGACTATGGATATGGATATTGTAGCAAGTGAAACCTTCGGTCCAATTGCACCTATAATCAGAGTGGATGGACTTGATGAAGCCATAAAAGAGGCAAACAACACTCAATATGGCCTTCAGGCAGGAGTCTTTACAGAAAGCATCCATAATGCATTAAGATGTGCAAATGAGATTGAGGCAGGTTCAGTCTTAATCAATAAGGAATCCACATTCAGAACAGATGCAATGCCATTTGGAGGATTCAAGTCAAGCGGCATGGGCAAGGAAGGAATCAAGTATGCAGTTGAGGATATGTGCAAGACCAAATTGATTGCATTCAATTGCAGATAATTTAAAAAATATTTTTTTATCTAATCCATTAATTTTTTAAAAAAGTATTAATTTAAAGAAAAATAAATTAGTATTTAATTGAAAACTAAACTAATTAAAAATTTATTTAATTTGAAGAATTTTTATGATTATCAAGTGATATTATGTGGGATACTGCTAAAGATTATAGAATTTTAATAGCTATGCATGCTCGTGAATTATTCCTAAGAACAGTCCAAACAGGAAGTTTTAGAGGAAATTGGAATAAGAAAGGAGCTATTGAAGAAACCAAAAGGATGGAGCCAGACTTAAAGTCTTTGCTTTACTGCTATCTTGAAGGGGATGCTCTGGCTAATTGTGAAGATGTTGACAAGCTTGAGGAAAAGGCTCATAGAATAATCGATTTCCTTGGCGGTGATGATTGGGCTCATAAGTTCATGAATGGAGCTCCAAAGGATGAAAGGGAAAAGACTGAAGAAAACATCGCTAAGGTCAGATTCTTCCTTGACACTATTTTAGGCCTTAGAAACAGATTCAAATTCGGACCAATCGATGATCCAATCATTGGGATTGATGTGAAGGTCGGTGAAATCATGAGTGTCAGCAAACATCCTAATGCTGATTCCCTAATGATCTGTAACGTAAATCTTGGAAAAAGAGCATTGAAAGTTGTTACCAATGACTTGACCGTTAAGGAAGGAAATAGAGTAGGGGTTTCATTGCTTCCTCCTGCTACTTTTATGGAAATTGTTTCTGAAGGAATGTTTTTAGGAATGAATGGTAGCATTTTAAAGGAAGTTCAAGGTGAATTGGGCCAAATGCCTAATGGAATACCTATGGAATCATTGAATGAAACTAAAAACATGATTACAAACTTCCTGGACAATTAACCAAACTTTTAGACAAACTTTTAGACAAACTTTTAGAAAAAGTTTGATCAAAACTTTTTCACTTTTTTTCTATTTTTTAATTTTTTACTTTTTTTAATATTTTTTCACTTATTTTTCATTAATATTTTCTAAAATTTTAGTATTACCCTAAGAAAATTCCTTAATGTCATTAACATGATATTAACATTTTTTTCAGATTTCATGAAATTTTCAATGATATTATCATGATATTATCATTTTTTGGAAATTTTTGAATTTTTTCTCTAAAATTTTACTTATTTTTTCGGTTTAATATTGAAATTTTTCTATTTTTTAATTTTTAGATAATTTTTATTATTATTTTTAATTTTTATTTCAATTTTAGCAATTTTTTTAAATTTTAATAGTTAATTTTGACTTAAAAAACATAAAGTATTTATATAAGCAAATAGACATATATTATATAATAGGCTTATTTGATGTTTAATTGTTAAATTTCATATGAATTTATTAATAAAATTCAAAATTAAAAAATTCATATCTTTAATCATTTATTCATTATTCATAGGCTAAAATTTTTAAAAATTAAAGGATTTTGCAATGTTTTAAGTGCATTGTCAACAAACATTTTTATTTGATTTATTGAGTTATAATGGTGAAAAAAATGGTAGAAGTTTCAACTCTTTATGATTTGGATATATATACATTAGCAGGACAGTATGTAGGTCAAGTACACGACGTAGTTTTAAATATCAGGTACGGAACTATCTCTAGACTTCAAGTAAAAGCTTTAGAACCTGAAAGAAAAACTGCAGGATTCGGAGACATCTTTAAAAGAGGATTCCAGTTTGTTCCGGAAGAAGAAGTGGGCAGAACCTTCCAAGAAGGCTTACTTAACATTGAGTTTGACAGAGTAACTGCTATTGGCGACATTATGTTAATTGATCCTCAAGACTTAAAAAGACCAAAACCTCCAGTAGCTGGAGAAGAAATGTCTATTCGCCCAAGACCTGAGCCTGTTAGAGCTGCTCCGGCAGAAGCTCCTGTAGAAGCTCCTATACCAAAAGTACAATAGTTCTTTAACTAAATATGTTATTAATCTTTGAGATTTTTACCATATCCTTTGATTATTAGCCTATTTTTTCTAAATGTAGTTTCAGATTAATTAACATATTTAATTTATTTTCTCTTTTTTTCAATTTTTTTCATGAAGCAAATTTCATCATTTTTCTTGTTATTATCAATGTTATTAACAATTTATAATAAATGGTTTACATTTTTCTAATTTTTATTTGAAATCAAAATTCAACCACTTAACTATATTCAATAAGATAGTTTTTTATTTAATAAAAAATAATTATAATTAAGGAAAAATTAATTAAAGAAAATTTAATTAAGGGAAATTTATTTTAACATTATACTTTCATAAATTTTTCAATTTTTCATTATTGAGGTGAACTGATGATAGTAGGTATTGTAGGATGTGGAGCTATAGCCAATACTATAGTGAATGAATTCATATCCGATAGTGGAATACAAATAAAATATTTCTATGACACAGACATAGAAAGAGCGGAAAATCTTGCACAGATTGCAAATGGTGTTGCTGTTTTAAGATTAGAGGATATGCTGGATGATGTGGATTTAGTTTTAGAATCTGCTTCTCCAATTGCTTTAAAGGTCATTGCATTGGATATCCTTGAAAAAGGCATTGACCTAATGGTGATGAGTGTCGGTGCATTGATGGATAATGAATTCAGGAATAAGGTTAAAGAAACTGCTGAAGCTCATAATGCTAAAGTATATGCTCCTTCTGGTGCAATTGTAGGTTTGGATGGTATCAAAGCAGCATCCATAGGCAAGATTACAGAAGCTTCTTTGACAACAAGAAAGGCACCTAAATCATTAGGAAGGGAAGTTGAAGAGGAAGAGGTTCTATTTGAAGGAAAAGCTTCAGAAGCAGTTGAAAAGTTCCCAGTAAACATCAATGTTGCAGCATCATTAAGCATTGCATGCAATATGGATATTAATGTTAAGATAATTGTAGATCCAAAAGTGGATAGGAATGTTCATGAGGTTGTAGTGAAAGGTGACTTCGGTGAATTCAGGACAAGTTCTGAAAACTATCCATTTGCTGCAAACCCAAAAACAAGCATGTTAGCTGCATTTTCAGCTATTAAACTCTTGAAAAGTTTCGGAGAATGTTTCTCTGTAGGAACATGATTTAATTTTATCATATTTATTGAAATTATATAGAATTTAGGTGATAATTTAATTTTATCATATTTATTGAAATTATATAGAATTTAGGTGATTAGATGAAAGATTATGAGATTTATTCAACTATGAAGGTTCCAAAGAACTCAAATATAATCATACGTTTAGATGGACGCAAGTTTCATAGTTTATCAAAAGCATTAGATCTTGTAAAGCCATATGATGAGAATTTCTATAAGATAATCACAAATGTTTGCCTCGATATATTCAATCAGTTTGCACCTAAATTCATTTATGCATTTTCAGATGAAATCAGCATACTTTTGGATGAGATTCCATTTTCAGGCAGAGTTGAGAAGATTAATTCTGTATTCGCCTCACTGGCTTCAAGTTCCTTTACATATTCTTTATTAAACGATTATTCTAATGAATTCAATCTTGACAAGCTATCAGATAATGAAAGGAATATTGTATTTCCTATATCATTTGATTCAAGAATCATTCCAATCGATGATGCATCTATATCTGACTACTTCAAATGGAGACAAGATGAATGTTGGAGAAATTGCATCAATGGATATGGCATCTGGGCACTTAAGAAAGAATACGATAATGAAGAGGCTAATGAAAAGATAAAAGGATTGAAATCAAATGAAATCCATGACATGCTGTTTGAAAGAGGAATAAACCTTAATGATGTGGAAACCTGGAAGAAAAGGGGAATTGGAGTATATAAGAAATCATGGGAAATTGAAGGATTCAATCCAAAGAAACAGGAAAAGACAGTTTCCACAAGGTCTGAAGTTTTTGTAGATTATGATTTGGACATTTTTAGTCCAGAGTTCTTTGAAAAATTGTAAATTCAATTATTATGCTAACTATTTTTTTAATGATTTGAAGTGATATTATGGGATTTGAAGATTTGGTATCTAAAATGAATGAAAGGAATCAATTCAAGAAGGTCTGTGTTGATCAGGGAGTGATTGATTCTGTAGTGTTCTATTCTAAAAAATCATATCCCAATGAATTTTTAGCAATGCTTGACGGGCATGTTAAGGATAATGTTCTATATATCACTGGATTATTGTTCTTGCCAGGTGAAAGGTCCCATACAAGCGCAAGCTTTAATGACTGGATGATCCCACCTAATCAGAAAAAATGGGGTTCTGTACATTCCCATCCAGGGAACAATGCAAATCCTTCCCATGCAGATTTGATAACATTCTCAAAGCACGGTCCATTCCACATGATTGTCTGTGAACCATACAGTTTAGAGACTATGAAAGCTTATAACGCTTATGGAGAGCCAGTTGGCTTTGAAGTTGGAAGCTTTAGGGATGAGAACAAGGATTTGATGCTTGAGGACTTAAAGCAAATCAAGGAAGAGATTGATGAAATGGATGGTAAAGACCTTAGTCCTTCATTCTTTGATTTGGATAAGGATTTATCCTACTTCGATGATGATAGGGAAAAGACCAATAAGTATTCACATGAATTTACTGATTCTTATGATTCATACAACATTTCCGATGAGGATTTGGGAGCTATTGACTTGAATCCGACTGTTGTTGAAATAGGTGGAGAGCGCATCAATGGTCAAAGTCCTAAATTAGGTCTTGTAATAGAATTCAGAGATGGAAAGCCTATTTTAAAAGGAGTTTCAAATAAATTCCTCGAAGAGGATGATGAGTAATCACAAGTCAAAAAAAATTTATCTTTATTTTTATTAATTTTTATAAAAAGAAAATAAGATTTAATTGCTATTTTTAAAATTTTAAAAAAAGAAAAAAAGATTAGAATTCCAATGAATTCTAATTGAACTGTTTTTTAATATTCCACTTAAAGTGTTAAGCTGGTTGCATCATAAACGTTTTCTAATTGTTTAATCTCTTCAACAGCTTCTTTAGTAGCCGGTTCATCTAAAGTGAGAATCATGATAGCTTCTCCACCGGAGGAGTCTCTTCCAACTTGCATGATACCGATGTTGATGTTCTGTTCACCGAACTTGGTACCGATTGCACCAATACTGCCTGGGATATCCTTGTATTTTGCAATGAACATGTTTCCTTCAGGTTTTACATCTACCCAGTAGCCATTGACCTTAATGATCTTAGGTTCGTGCAAGTAGGTACCGTCTGCAGACATTTGACCTGCTTTGGTTTTTGCAGTAACCTTAATCATGGTTTCGTAACCTTCGCTGTCATCGCTTACAGCTTCAGTGATGCTGATTCCTCTTGATTTTGCAACAGTGGTTGCGTTTACAGCGTTTACTGCAGTTTCAGTGATTGGGTTTAAGATACCTTGCAAGATGGTTCTTGTGAACAATTCCCTATTTGGAAGTTTAGCGATTTCACCTTTGTAAGTGATTTCCAATTTTTTGATTGGGCTGCTTGCAGATTGGGAAATGAAGCTTCCTAATTTTTCACAAAGTTCTAAGTAATTGTTGGTTTCTTCAAATTCGCTGTTGTTCATACGAGGCATGTTGATTACGTTTTTAGGCATGTCTCCTTTGAATAAGGTAATTACTTCATTTGCTACAATGATAGCTGCATCCCTTTGTGCCTCTTTGGTGGATGCTGCAATGTGAGGAGTACATACTATATTGTCCAATTCGAACAATTTGTTTTCTTTTGCAGGTTCCTCTTCGTATACATCAAGCCCTGCTCCGAGGATTTCTCCATTTACCAATGCATCGTATAATGCATCTTCGTCAATGATTCCTCCACGTGCACAGTTGAAGATAAGTGCAGTGTCTTTCATCAATTTGAATTGTTCAGTTGAAATTGAGTGTTCAGTTTCAGGAGTGAGTGGAACGTGAATTGTAATTACATCTGCTCTGGTCAATACATCTTCAATGTTTTCGTATAATTCAACGCCCATGTTTTTAGCAACTTCAGGAGGTAAATATGGGTCGTATGCAATTGCATCCATTTCAAATGCCTTACATCTGTTTACAACTTGGGATCCGATTCTTCCCATACCAATTACACCAAGGGTCTTGTTTCTAAGTTCCATACCCATGAATGCCTTTTTCTCCCATTTTCCTGCTTTGGTTGACTTGTCAGCAATAGCTATTTTACGGATAGTGCTTAAGATGAGTCCCATTGTGTGTTCTGCTACAGTGATTGAAGTAGATTCAGGTGCATTAACTACCATAATACCTTTTTGGGTAGCTGCATTTACGTCAACGTTGTCTACACCTACACCTGCTCTTGCAATGATCTTAAGATTGTCTGCCTTTTCAATGACTTCAGCAGGCAATTTGGTTCTGCTTCTTATGAGAATTGCATCATATTCACCAATGGTTTCAAGTAACTCTTCAGGGGTAATGCTTGTATCCACTACAACTTCACAAACTTCTTTTAAGTTTTCAATACCTTTTTCATTTATTGCATCTGCGACTAATGCTTTCATTATTTCACCGTTTTTTATTTGAAATAAATTATGTAATTTTAATATATTGATTGAGATTAAAATTAATGATAATTATAAAGGTACTTCGCAGAATAGTAAATCTAGTTTTTGGAAAATATATTTTATAGGGTTTCATACGAAGTACCTTATAATATATTATGTATTGTTTACATAATATTTAAAACATTTGTAAACTAGGTTCATTTTCATTTGTATCTTTTCCAATTCTTTATGTGTTTTTTCATTCATTTTAATTTACTTCAAATCTCAGCATTCAAATTTCATTAATAAGATTTATATATTTAATGACTCTATAGTATTATAAGTTAACTTCGGTTAATCTAGAAAAATAATGTGAGGTTTTAAAATGGTAAGTATTGAAGAATTTCCAATTGCAAGTTCAGATCATATTCCGGGATACAAGATTGTAGAAGAAAAAGGATTCGTATACGGCTTGACCGTACGTGCACGTGGTATTGGTGGAGACATTGGTGCAGGATTGAAAGGATTGTTAGGTGGAGAAATCAAGCAATACGTTTCAATGATGGAAGAATCCAGAGATGAATCAATTAATCGTTGCATTCAACACGCTAAGGAATTAGGTGCAAATGCAATCATCACCATGAGAATGGATTCAGACAGCATTTCCCAAAACATGCAAGAAGTTTTAGCATATGGTACTGCTGTTGTAATTGAAAAAGAGGATTAATTCTCTTTTTATCTTTTTTTATAATTCTTTAACTTTTTTCATCTTTTCTTAAAGCTTTTTTCAAATCATTAAATTTATAAGTAATCACTTCAAAATATATAACTACCGAACGGTAGGTAGGTAATATGAACACTAAAGAAAAGATATTTGATGTGTCTTTAGACCTGTTTTCAAAAAAAGGTTATGATTCTGTTTCACTTAGAGAGATTGCAGAGGAAGTGGGAATTAGGAAAAGTTCAATATACAGTCACTATTCATCTAAGGAAGCAATATTGATGGATATATTTGACTACTTGAGAAACCTTTTTGAATATGATGAATTGTTAAATAACAATGATTTGCTCTTAAGTGAAGACAATGACATACTAATTGAAAATCCCGAACTATTTTATCATATGGGTTCTGAAGCCATCAAGGCAATGTTCAGCGAGGAGAGAAATCTAAAGATTTGGAAATTAATCTTTATACAGATGAATCATAATGATAAGATAAGGCTCTTTTTCCAGGATGAGATTCTTGTCAAGCCATTGATATTTTGGAAAGGATTCTTCAGTATTTTAAAGGAAAATGGTATTATTAGAGAAGATTGCAATCCTGAACTTTTAGCTAAAGAATATTATAGTTTTCCAATTTATTTGCTTCTTGAAATATGTGCAAAATATGATGATATTCCAGAAAGTACATTAGAAAATTTCTTTGAGGAAGCGGAAGAGCATGCAAACTTCCTATTGGATTGTGTGAAGGTGAAATGATGAGTGAGGAAAATTTTAATTTAGAGGAATATCTTGCTGAAGGAGCAGAAATAATTGTTAAGGATGCAATTAAGGCTACTTTCAAGAACCCTAAGGAAAGCTTGTTTTTAGCTAAATTTGCAAAGCATACAAGAAAGGCTACATCCATTAGGGAAAACTATAGCAAAGAAGGTCAGCATATTCCTATTTTCCTAATTGCAAGTATTACAAGCAGCTGCAATTTGCATTGCACCGGATGTTATTCAAGAGCGAATGATGCATGCCATGACAATGAACCATTCAATCAATTAAGCGGAGAGGAATGGGAAGATATCTTTACTCAAGCAAAAGACCTTGGAATAAGCTTTATCGTTCTTGCTGGTGGAGAGCCAATGATAAGAGAAGACGTTATCATAAAAGCAAGTAATTTTCCAGAGATCCTATTCCCAATCTTTACAAATGGAACCCTGTTGAATAATGATTACTTAAAGTTGTTTGATGAAAACAGAAACCTCGTTCCTATCTTTTCCATTGAAGGAGACGAAGAGGTAACTGACCTTAGAAGAGGAGAAGGTGTTTACAATCAGCTATTGAATTCAATGGAACAGATGAAAAAGAACAATATAATTTTCGGAGCTTCACTTACATTTACAAAAGGAAACTTATCCAATCTGCTTTCAAGAGAATATATCAATCAGTTAAGGGATTTTGGATGCAAAGTGATATTTTTCATTGAATATGTTCCAGTAAATGAGGATACTGTTGAACTGGCTCCTGGTGATGATGAAAGGGATTTGCTTTTAGATGAGATTGAACTTCTTAGAAAAGAGTATGATGACATGCTGTTCTTATCATTCCCTGGAGATGAAAAGACATCTGGAGGATGCTTGGCTGCAGGAAGAGGATTTTTCCATATAAATTCCCATGGTGATGCTGAACCTTGTCCTGCTTCTCCGTATTCTGATATTAATGTTAGAGACAGTTCACTTCTTGAAGCATTGGATTCAAAATTGTTCCGCTCACTTCGTGATGGTGGTATCCTTTTGGATGACCATGAAGGTGGCTGCGTATTGTTCGAGCACAAGGACGAAGTGGAAAGAATATTAAATGAATGATCTTTTAAATTTTTAATATTTTTTTTTAATTTTTTTTAATCTATCTATTTTTAGCTATTTTTCGATAAATATAATAATTATTTCAATTAAAATTTTATTTAGATTTAAATTATTTTAAGTTATAAATTTATTATCAATTTCATTAGGTTGTGTTTATTATTTTTAATGAAGATTTAGAATTTAAAGGAAAATCAATCCCTCGTGTAGTTTTGGGAAATGCTCCGTTTCTTGCAGATGCCTATTTTGGCCATAGGACTCGTTTATATAATTTAGACTTGCTTAGAAACCCTAACAATGTAAGCAAGATAATTGAAAAATCATATGAATGTGGAGTAAGATCCATTAATTTGGCAAACAATGAGAGTCTCCTTAAGGCATTCAAAATGGCTTGTGACAATGGAGTTGAAATGCAATCAGTTTCCACAATTGGAAAAACAGACGTGGATTATGTTTTCCCTAATTATGAACAGGCAAGAATGGAAGCTACTTGGAAGGAAGACATTGAAAATCTTGCTCAATTCGACAACTCTGTGATGCTTGTTGATGAGTTCCTTATAGACACATATGACTGGGATTTCATAACTGAGATATTGGATGAAATCAATGGCACTGGAATTCCATCTGGAATAATCACTTCTTTTCCTTTCAAAACAAGTGAAGAATTAATTGATTCACCTATTCTTGAAGATAAAAGCTTGTTTGACTTTTACATGATTCCAGTAAACAAGCTTGGATACATGATGGATGTTCCTGATTTCAGGTCTGATAAGCAGGAAGAATTGAAAGGAATGCTTGATAAAATTGACAAAAAGGTAATCATCAATAAGATTCTTGCAGTTGGAATTCAAAGACCAGAGGAAGCTTTCAATTTCCTAAACACTTTGGATTTTGCAGATATGGTCGCTGTCGGCATTGCAAGTGAAAGAGAGGCAGAGGAAACATTCAGCATTTTAGACAGGATTTAATATAAATTTATAAATATAACTATTGTTATAACTTATATTGTAAAATTAAGAAATTATTGAAATTAAGAAATTGATATTGATAAAATTAAAATTAAGATAATTATTTAGATTTTTATTTTTTTAGGTGAGGCATATGGAGTTCATTAAAAAGATTCCTGCAATCAGATGGGAAAATGGAAAATATGAAAAGGTAGAGGAAGAGACTGTTGAGGATGAAAACATATATTTCTATATTGACTTCCTCCAACCACGTAAATTTTCCACATATCCTGCAGATTTGGATGATTTCGCCGTCGGATATTGCTTAGGTGACGGATTGATCAAATCTGTTGATGAGATTGTAAGCATCGAAATCGATGACAAGAAGGTCATCATCAAAACTGTCAATATGCATACTCCAGAAATTGACCTTGAAAGTGATGATTTGGTTCAGGAAAAGGAAGGTGGAGCTAAACATGCCTGTGCCTGCAGACTCTTGGAATATCAGGGAGTGATGTCTGATAGTGCAGGGGGATGGAGAAGTGAACTTAAAACAGTTGAACCAGTTGAATCTGATTTAGTTGTCAATGCAACAGAAATTATAGAAAACATGAAACGGCTTACAGCCAAGGCGGAAATATGGCAAGAGACTGGTAGTGTTCATGTTGCACAATTGGTTTATGGAGACCAGTTCATTACCCGTGAGGATGTAAGTCGTCATGTGGCTGTTGATAAGGTAATCGGTGCAGCAGCTAAGGCTGGATTTGACTTATCCAAATGTTATGTGTGCTATAGTGGAAGAATGCCTGCAGACATGCTAATAAAAGTCGTTAGGGTAGGTATTCCTATATTGGTTTCAAATGCAGCTCCTGCAGGATCCGGTTATGACATTGCAGAAAAGGGAAACATCACTATGGTTGGTTTTGTACGTGGTGACAGATTTAACCTTTACACTGCAACAGAAAGAATCAATTTGGATAAATGATTCTTTTTATATTTTTTAAGCTATTATATAACTATTGTTATAATTTTATATTGATTCAATAAAGTGATTTTATGTCAAGTGAAAATCAAAATAAGGTTTATAATCTTCTTATAAGTAAGGGAATTGATTCCTATAATGAATATGAATTTTATAAGGAAAGGATAAACAGTCAAAAGGAGTTCAAATGGAATGAATACAATACTCAAGACAATGAGTTGAATGATGACTTGTTTGAAAAAATAGATGTGATTGTATTGTTGTATGGTCTTTATCATCAAAACAAGGACATGTGTGATGAATTGATTGACAAATCACAGGAATATGATATTCCATTGCTTTTTGTCCGTTCCTTTGGTGTGGAATACGTTGTTGAAGAGATAGTGGAAAAAGCAGATGCAGTTGTTGGCTGGAATCCACATTGCATTATTGATGCAATTCAAACCTTGGTGAATGGTGAAGAAGAGTGGATCAAGCCATGTGATATTGAAGAGGAAGCTTAATTCCTCAATTTTTCTTTTTTTTAAAATATTTATTTTCTAATCTTTTCAAGATAAATGTTAATTGCGATTACAATTATTGCAAGAATGCCTAATCCTAAAATAATTGGATTCTTTACTCCAACATAAAAAGTTAAAATACCTGCTAATATCAATGCAATAATAAGAATGATCAATCCTCTATTTTTTTGAAAATCCATATTTTCACCTAAATTTGATAATTTTAATTCAAATAAAAAATTTAATTAATTGTTTCTTCTTTCTCTAATCAACCTTAAGAACTCCTTGGAATTCTCAACTTCTTTCATTTCCCATGATTTTATAACTGGAATTCCATCAATTGAATCCTTGATTTTATCATCCTTAAGCACAAAGAATGGGTCTGAAGAGGTTACAAGAGAAAGGTCCTTTAAGCTGATTGCCATTTTCTTCAATGTTTTTGTATTCTGCTCATCCTGAACATTCAAGTTAGCTATGAGTGGTGTTTGCTCTTTCTTTCTTGTAGCTATTTCAGCTTTAGCAAGTGCATCGAATGGACTCTTATTGGTTGAAACCACACCAAAACCTAATTTTGCCAAGTTTTGAGCATTTGTTCCTTGGGTTTGATTTAGGTTGCTTGTATCTGCCTTTAACTTAATGTCTTCCTGATAAGGTTCAAAAAGGTCAATGTCAAGAGTGATCTTAGTGTTTAGAATCTCTTCAAGAAGCATTGCAGTTTCAGTGTTTGCTCTCACCATTCCATTTTCATACTTGTACATGGTAGCTCTTGAAACATGTGCCAAATCAGCTAAATCCTTCAAAGATAAGTTGTATTCCTCTCTGTATTCCTTCAATACATTTCCATTGATTTGAACATAATATCCTCCACGGTCTGCAAGAATTTCAGGATATTCGTCATAGACAATCATGTTCTTCAAGGTTTCAAGGCCAATTGCAGGAAGCCCATGCCTTTCATAGACAACATCCTCTTCAAGGATATGGTTTTTGGATTTGACTCCCACAATGATTGGGCTTGCTAAGAAAACGTTGGAGATTTGTCTAATCTCCTCTACATGAGACTCATTTATACTATCGATATTCACGAGGACTTTTAAAAGTAGAATTAGCAATTTCTTACGAGCCACTATATCAAAGCAGCTTTGTTCATAGATGTTTGATGTTTCAAAGCCCTCTTTGTTTAGCAGTTGATAAACTTCTCGTATTAATTGATTCCTATTTGTTATTGCCATAGGATTGCCTCGTTTTTTGGATAGTATTTTGAATTTTTAAGAAAATTTTTATTAATTAGTTTTAATAAATTTTAATAATATTATTATCTTTTAAGATTAATATAAAATTGACTATTTAATTTTTTAGATTTTTGATTATTAATAGTTAATCTTTAATCGCTTAACTAAATTTTAATTAATCATAGTGGAATTTCAGTGATTTATATGGATTATTTTTATATTGGAATCGATGATACAGACTCTCCAGATGGAATGTGCACAACATTTCTCGCATCAACTATCCTGAATGAATTCAGGAACAATGGTATAGAGATTATTGGCCATCCAAGATTGATTCGCCTAAACCCTTTTGCAAGATTCAAGACAAGAGGAAATGGGGGAGTGTCATTCAAGTTGGGTCTGGATCAGGACATTGATTTGGCAAAGGAAATTGTCCTTAAGTATGTATCAGAGCTTTCAATGTTTGATTGTGACAATACCAATCCTGGAGTTGTTTTCTATCAAGGTGAAATCACTGAAGAGATGATTGATTATGCATTTAAGGCAATCTATTCAATAATCACCATTGAAGATGCAGAGGAATTTGCAAACCGTATAGGTGCTGAAATTCACAAGTTCAAGAAGGGAAGAGGAATAATCGGTTCAATCGCAGCTATTTCATGTCCTCTTGAAGACTATACCTATGAGCTATTGGCATATAGGCATCCATCAAGATATGGTACAAAAAGGAATATTGATTATGATTCTGTAGTTAGAATGGATAAGGAGACTTATCCGGAAACCTTTGAAAACATTGATGGCAAGTATTTGGCAATTGAACCTAAAACTCCATGCCCTGTTTTGTATGGAATCAGATCCAACAGTCCGGAAGTTCTGGAAACTGCAAGAGAAATTGTCATTCCAAATGAGGAAATTGTTGATTCATGCATTTTTAAAACCAATCAGCATACTGATATGCACATTCAAAATGCAGATAAGATTAGTGATATGAAACAGTATTCCTGCTATAGGATTAAAGGCACTGTAAAGGACAAGCCACATATAATTGAAGGAGGGCACATGTTCTTTACATTATATGATGAATCCGGTGAGATTGAGTGTGCAGCATATGAGCCAACCAAGAGCTTTAGAAAAATTGTAGCTAAATTGAGAACAGGAGACGAAATTGAACTATATGGTGGAATTGGTGAACAGAACACTTTCAACATTGAAAAGTTTCAACTAATTAAGCTAAATGAATTCATCTATAGGAATCCTATTTGTCAATGTGGAAAAAGAATGACTTCTGCAGGAAAAGGAAAAGGATTCAAGTGCAAAAGCTGTGGAAACAGGATAGAATCAGATGAAAAGATTGCTGAAAAGGTTGAAAGAACCTTAATCAATGGCAAGTTCTATGAAACTCCCGTCTCAGCAAGACGTCATTTGTCCAAGCCTTTGATTCGCATGAATTTGGAATAATTCTTATTTTTCTTATTTTCTTTTAATTTTTTAAATTATTTCATTCAGTTTTTGGCCATTTATTTTTATTTTTTTTAAATTATTTCATTCAGTTTTTGGCCATTTATTTTTATTTTTTTTAAATTATTTCATTCATTTTTTGGCTATTTTTTAATTTTTTTAAATAATATTGTTCATTGTTCTAATTTAATTAATTTGGATGTATTGTCTTTATTTAACCTAGTTATGCCATATTTGTCATTATTTATCACTATTAATCATTATTTATCATTTTTGAGGAAAAAATAGATTAGTTTATAAGTAATAAACTAAAAACTAGAATTAAAATACTTTTTTTAAATTAGAAAATATCATTATATATTGGGAGTGATTTTATTACAGATCAATCTTCACATCCATTTAGGGAAAAAACTGATAGGGCGATAAAGAAGAGACCTCCATGGAAGGAGTATAATTTACATATTGTCGTATTTATTTTAGTTATTATTTCCATGTTCATTGGAGTAAAAGAGATTAAGATAACAGATACTATCAGCGTTTTGCTATTGCCATTGATCTATGCATTAGTTATGGGATTGGGTCTTTATTTGGCAAAACCTATTAAGTTTGTAGGCAGTAAGCAATCTAAGGTAGCTGAAGGTGCTATGGTTTTATTCATAGGTGTTCTAATTGCTAAATTAGCCATTTCAAGTGGGCAATCAATTGATATCATCTTTGATGTAGGTCCTGCTTTGATTTTACAGCTTTTAGGTGATTTAGGTACTCTTATAGCACTGCCTGTAGCTTTGCTTTTAGGATTTAGAAGGGAAGTTATAGGTATGGCAAGTTCCATTTGCCGTGAACCTAACTTGGGAGTTATCATTGACAAATATGGTTTCAAATCCCCAGAGACTCGGGGTGTTTTGGCTATTTTTGTAATTGGATCAATTATAGGCACTCCTTTTATCAGTTTCCTCTCAAGCATATGCGTTTCACTCATACCATTCCATCCATATGCCTTTGCAATGGCATCAGGTATTGGCAGTGCAAGTATGAATGCCGCTGCATTGGTTCCATTAGTGCATACTTATCCAGCAATGGCTACTCAATTAGAGGCTTTTGCAGGATGCAGTAATATCCTTTCATTCTGTTTAGGAATTTACATGTGTATTTTCATTTCCTTGCCTATTGCAGAAAGAATGTATAAATGGCTATCCCCAATAATAGGAAAAGATGATGGACATACCATTGACGATGAGTATGCAATTGAAGGGGTAAAGGATGATAAGTATGCCGCTTCAGAGGATTTAAGTTCAGGTAAGCTTAAAAGATGGGCTACATTCCTTGTAATATTTTCATTTATTGTTGCTATTGGAAATTTCGTAGGATATAAAACTCCAATAAGCGATGTGTTCATTGGAATGCTTTTGATTTCACTTATTACAATTATCGGAATGTCTCTTGAAAGGATTATTCCATGGAATATCCAATCTATCATTTACATAAGCTTAATTGGGATTATAGTGGCTATTCCAGGTGTTCCTACTGCTGACTTTATGGTTCATTACGTTTCCCAAATTGAATTGACTACAATCTGTACAGCATTCCTGGCTTATGTCGGTATTGCAATCGGTAACGATTGGGAAGAGTTCAAGAAGATCGGTTGGAAAGGAATCATTATTGCCATGATTGTAATTACTGGAACTTACCTTGGTTCTGCAAGCATTGCAAATGCAGTCTTATTATTAACAGGGATGATTTAAAAGATTCCTTTTTCTTTTTTCATTGCAAATGCAGTCTTATTATTAACAGGGATGATTTAAAAGATTCCTTTTTCTTTTTTTTAAATTATTTTTTAATTTTTTCAAAATTTTTCTCATTTTTGTAAGTTTTTTCATAAATTTTTTAATTAACTGATTATTTTTTAAAAATTTTAACTAATTTAGCAATAATTTATCATGATTTATAATTTTTAAAAATTAAATAGATTAGTTTATAAATAATAAACTTATAATCTTTAATCATAAACTTATTTACTATGTAAAGTTTAAATGTATACATTAAATTAAGGCGGGATTTTATTACTGACGGTCAACAACACCCTTTTAGGGAAAAAACTGATGGGGCGATAAAGAAGAGACCTCCATGGAAGGAGTATAATTTACATATTGTCGTATTTATTTTAGTTATTATTTCCATGTTCATTGGAGTTAAGGAAATAAAGATAACCGATACCATCAGTGTTTTATTATTGCCTTTAATCTATGCACTTGTTTTAGGATTGGCTCTTTATCTCGCAAAGCCTATTAAGTTTGTTGGTCCTAAGCAATCCAAGGTAGCTGAAGGGGCTATGGTTTTATTCATCGGTGTATTAATCACCAAATTGGCTATTTCAAGTGGTCAAGCGATATCCAGTATTTTCCAAGTGGGTCCTGCTTTGATCTTGCAGCAAATAGGTAATCTAGGCACCCTTTTGGCATTGCCTATTGCACTGCTTTTCGGTTTCAGAAGGGAAGTTATAGGTATGACCAGTTCAATCTGCCGTGAACCTAACTTAGGTGTCATTATCGATAAGTATGGTTTCAAATCCCCAGAGACTCGTGGAGTTTTAGCTGTTTTTGTTATCGGATCCATTCTTGGTACTCCATTCATCAGCTTTTTATCAAGTATCAGCGCTTCACTCATTCCTATGCACCCATATGCTTACGCTATGGCTTCAGGGGTAGGAAGTGCAAGTATGAATGCTGCGGCTCTCGCTCCATTGATGCATATGTTCCCATCAATGGCTACTCAATTGGAAGCTTTTGCCGGATGCAGTAACCTTCTTTCATTCTGTTTCGGTATTTATATGTGCATTTTCGTTTCTTTGCCTCTTGCAGAAAGAATGTATGATTGGCTAGCTCCTCATATATTAGGGCATGAGGAGAAAATAAGCATTGATGATGATTATGCTATTGAAGAGGTAAAGCATGATAAGTATGCAACTACAGAGGAATTGACTGTAGGTAAGCTTGAAAGATGGGCAACATTCTTGGTATTGTTTTCATTTATCGTGGCTGTAGGTAATTTCATAGGATTCCATACTTCAATCATTGATGCGTTCATTGGAATGCTTTTGATTTCACTCATTACAATCATAGGTATGTCTCTTGAAAGGCTTATTCCATGGAATATCCAAGCAATCATTTACATAAGTTTAATCGGTATTTTTGTAGCTATTCCTGGTGTTCCAACTGCTGACTTTATAGTTAGTTATGTTTCCCAAATTGAATTGACTACAATTTGTACTGCATTCTTGGCTTATGTGGGTATTGCAATCGGTAACGATTGGGAAGAGTTCAAGAAGATCGGTTGGAAAGGAATCGTCATTACATTAATTGTGATTTCAGGAACTTACCTTTGTTCTGCAGCTATTGCTCATATAACTTTAGTGGCTACAGGAATGGTATAATTAAATTCTTTTTTTAAATTTTTTTATAATTTTTAACAATTAATATTTTTTTAATCTTTAAATCTTTAAATTTTTCAAATACTTTTTTGTTTCTTTTTTTTTAATATTGTATCAATTTATTATATAGTAATTATAAAAATAAGATTATGATTATTAATCAATTGTCTGAATATCTGGTTAATTTAAGTTATGATGATATTCCTAAAGAAGCTATTGAAAAGGCTAAATTATGTTTCATTGACTATTTGGCAGTTTATCTAAGAGGATTGGAGAGTGAAAATGCCAAAATAGCAATTAAAACCATTTATGAATTATACGGCAATGATTTTAATTCATTAAATAAAGGATTCATCAATGGAATTGCTTCACATAGCTTGGATTTGGATGATGGCCATAGATGGGCACAATTGCATCCTGGGTCAGTTGTCTTTTCAACAGTTTTGGCATTGATATCAGATAGGAATTTGGACTTGGACCTCACATCTGAAGAGTTTCTTGAAGCTGTTATTGGAGGATATGAAATAGCCATTGCTCTTGGAATGCTCGTCAATCCAGATCATAGAAATCAGGGATTTCATAGCACTGGAACAATAGGCGCATTTGCTGCTGGAGCAGTTGCATCAAAGCTTTTAAGATTGGATAAGGAGAAAACAGAACATTGTTTAGGTTTATGTGCAACCCAGTCTTCAGGACTTCTTGAAGCAGATCATGCAGGAACAATGGGAAAATCATTGCATGTTGGAAATGCAGTTTACAATGGAATCTTGTCAACATATCTTGCTAAAAATGGATTTACAGGTGGGGAATCATTAATTGATGGAAAGGAAGGATTCATAAAATCTATGGCTTCAGATTTATTTGATAGGCATTCTGATGATTCAAAATTATCCCAGTTCATTGATATGAATTTAAACAAATTCCATATAAACAATGTCTATTTAAAGAAATATCCATTCTGCAGACATATTCATTCAGCAATTGATTCAACTTTAACTTTAAAGGACGAGTTGAATAATTTGGAAATTGACTATTCAGACATCTCTTCAATTGATATAGAAACATATAAGATTGCAAGTGAGCATGACAATTATAATCCTAAAAATGAACAGGACTTAAAGCAATCATTGCCTTATGCAGTAGCCATTGCATTGGTTGTAGATGATTTGAGTTTGGATTCAATTGATGAATTGATTGACAATGGCCTTTTTGATGAAAAATCATCTGATAAGGACATTTTGAAGATAAGAGAAATTGTAAGAAAGACCAATATCAAAAATAATGAAGAATTGAATCAAATGACTCCAGAAAAAAGACCATCTAAAGTAACTATAAATTTCAGTGATGATTCATATGAAATCTTGGAGGAAACCACTTTTTATCCATTGGGAGAAGTGGAAAATCCTTTAAAAGAAGAAGATGTTTTAGAGAAATTCAAACTTTTAAATCTTAAGTTTAATAGGAATAAGTTACAAATAATAAAACACATGGAAGATTATTCAATTCAAGAAGTTTTTGAAGAATTGGATTTATTAGATTAAAATTTTTTGATTTAAAAATGGTATTAATTAAATATTATCAAATAATGAATTATAAAAAGTGATTTTTATGATGGATGAAACTAAAAAATCATTGGAAAAGTTAGGAATCAATGAAATACATGATGATTATGTATCCAAAAAGAGATTTGAAGATGGAGGACAATATAGATTTGAAGTTCCAGGAATACAAGGTCCTTCTGCACTTGAATCTCTTTTAGAGGCTTCCAATGATTATGACTTAACAATTCATAGAGCCACTCAAACCAAAGGAATCATGTTCCTATTGGATGATGAAATAAGCAAAATGGTTGATTTGGCTCAAGATGCAAATATGCAATTGTTTTTAGCAGTTGGTCCAAGGGCTCCTTATGATACAAGCGCTACTGTTCAAACTGAAGAGGGAAAACGTATAGGATATAGGTTAAGAGGTTACAATAACCTTGTTTATGCTATTGAAGATGTTAAAAGAGCAGTTGATTTGGGAGTTAGAGGTATCTTATTATATGATGAAGGATTGCTTTATGCTCTTTCTAAAATGAGAGATGCAGGAGAACTTCCTAAAGACTTACTGTTTAAGTTGTCTGCTCATGCAGGCTGTTCCAATCCTGCTTCAGCCAAACTCTTTGAATCAATTGGATTGAACTCACTTAATCCTGTAAGAGACCTTCAGATTCCAATGTTGGCATCATTGCGTGATGCAATAGATATTCCAATTGATATCCATACTGAAAATCCAAAGTCAACAGGAGGATTCATTCGTCATTATGAAGTTCCTGAAATGATTAAGGTGGCAAGTCCAGTCTATTTGAAGACAGGAGGATCTGTTGCAAAGCATCATAGTTGGGACACAACTGAGAAGGAAGCTCGTCAGAGAGCTAAGCAAGTGGCGTTGATTAGAGATTTAATTGAAAGGCATTATCCGGATGCTATAATGAGCAAATTATAAAAAAATTATTGTGATTTAGTCATTTAAATGGTTTTTTTGATTTTTTCAAATTAAGATTATTGTTGATATTATGGATTTGATTGAAAAGGTTCAAGATGCAGTTGTAAATGCAGGAAGTTCCTATAGTGAAGACAGGCTATCCGCTTATGAAAAGGCTCTAAAGTTGGAAAAGGAGTTAAACAATGAAAATGCAGTTTGGGCCTTGGAACAGATGATTGAAAACTTTAAGGTAGCTAATGATAAGAAGCTTCCATTATGTGATGATACCGGAATTCCACATGTATTGATTGAAATAGGAAAGGAAAGGGAAATTCCTAAAGGATTTTTCAATGAAATCAATATTGGCATTTCACAAGGACTTGATAAGCTTCCAGGAAGGCCAATGGCAGTTAAAGGAAATGATATGGAACGCATTGAGCAATCACAAGGTTTATACAATGAATCTAATATGATGAAGCCTGCTTCCTTTTTAATTGAAGAGAAAGACGAATCCACTTATGGAAGACTGATTGGTGTGGATGATGATAAGATAAGAATCACAATTCTATTGGAAGGTGGAGGTCCTGAAATAAGGGCAAAAACCTACAGGGTTTTCCATAAAAGAGACTCAAATATAGTCTTTGGCGAAGCTTTAGATTGGCTAAAGGAATCATTGGCTATGTTAGGTTGCACTCCATCAATTCCAGCTATTGGAGTTGGGAGAACCCACTTTGAAGCAAATGCATTGATGCTAAGAGCATTGGCTCATGGCAATTTGAACAATCAATCTGAAATAGAAAATTACATTGCTGAAGAGTTGAACAAAACAGATATCGGTCCTTTAGGACTTGGTGGTAAAACCACCGTACTTGGCTCTTTTGTAAATATTGGCTCTCAAAGGGCAAGTGGAGTGAGAATTGTAGCAGCAAGGCCGGCATGTTTTGTAGAGCCAAGAGTTTCAAGCTTTGAATTTTAGTATGCGAGTTAACTAAATTAGAATTAAATATTAGAAAAAATTATATTATATCAAGTTTAATTAAGATTATTGATTATTAGACTAATGATTATTAGACTATGATTATTAGATTATATAGATTATTTACGATATTTAAGGAGAATATTATGAACGATAATCCAAAACCTGGCAAGAATGGTTTTAAATTCCCTGAACACAGCATAAAAACTAAGATTACTGATGTAAAGCCTAATGAATTGGTTACTAGAGGTTATAATCAGGAAGATTTAATCACAAATCTTAGCTTTGCAGAAATGGTATTCTTGCTTCTTAGAGAAAGATTGCCTGATGAAAGGGAATCCAAGATCTTCAACCATATTCTTGTTTCATTTTGCGATCATGGTGTAACTCCTCCAAGTACACAGTCTGCAAGACTGATAGCATCATCCGGTGCAAATATCAACAATGCTGTTGCAGGAGGATTGCTGTCCTTTGGCAAAAACCATGCAGGAGCTATTGAAAAGGCTATGGAATTATTCCAGGAATCAATCAGTTCATTGAACCTTGAGGAAACTGCAGATGAGGATGTAAACAGGAAAATAGCAGCGAAAGCTATTGAAATTGTTGATAAGTATCAATCCGAATCCAAAAGGGTACCTGGCTATGGTCATAGGTATCATGATAAGGACCCTCGTGCAGTGAAATTACTTGATTTAGCCATTTTAGAATCAGCTATTGGCCCACATACAAAGTTGGCTCTTGTAATCGAGAGCATACTCTCTGAAAAGAAAGGAATTTGCTTGAATGTTGATGGTGTCAATGCAGGATTGCTTTCTGATTTAGGATTTGACAGCTCTTTAGGTTTGGGCATTTTCATGATTGGAAGACTTCCTGGACTTGTAGCTCATGCATATGAGGAAATGGAAGAGGAAGAGAAGTTCAGACGCTTCTGTGATTTGGAAGATATCGTTTATGAAGGTTTTAAAAATAGAGAAATTAATGAAGAATAATTATAATAATTATCCTATTACTTATGGAGAAATAAACATGGAATTTTTTGATGTAATTGAACAAAGATACAGTATGAGAGGCTTTGAAGATAAGGAAGTGGAGCAAGAAAAATTGGATAAGATATTGAAATCTGCTCAACTTGCTCCAACTGGAGTTAATTTCCAGCCTTTTAAGGTTATTGTGATTGATGCTAAAAAGCATAAAGAGGAATTGAATGCTATCTATCCACCAGAATGGTTTACAGAAGCACCAATAGTCCTTTGTGTAGTTGCTTCAAATGAACAGGCATGGACTAGAAAATTCGACAACAAGAACATAGCTGACATTGATGCTACCATCGTAATGACACATATGATTCTTGCAGCTGAGGATTTAGGTTTAAACACATGTTTCATTGCTAACTTCAAGCCTGATCTTGCAAGGGAATTCCTTGATTTGGATGATGAATGGGAACCTGTATTATTCACTCCTTTAGGTTATGGAAATGCAGAGCCAAGAGACACTCCTAGAAAATCTATTGAGGAATTGGTCATTTACAAATAATTATATTTATTTAAAACGATTTAAGATGATACTATGAGAATTACAAAAAAATCAATTATCCTACTTGCTTTTTCAGTGATCCTAATGGTTTTGGGATTATGGAATTATGTTGATGCAAACCCAGTTACTTATGATATCATTGCTTCAAGTGTTGTGCTAATTGTAGTTGGATGGACACTTGCAATGTCTGTATTTGAACCTAGCTGGACTAAGGCAGCTATCTTGATTGATGGGTTAATTTTTGTTTTGGTGGGTATTACTTTCCTATTGATGCCATATAATCTCATTTTCATTATATTTGGTATTGTTTTGCTTGTAATAGCAGTTGCAGCATATCTTGGAAAATTACCTAAATCTTTCTTAAGATTATTCCACAAATAATTAAAATTTATTTTTTAATTTTTTTCTATCTTTTTAAAATTAGTTATTTTTTTATTCATTTTTTATTTTATTTTTAAATTTCATTATTTCCCTTTCATGAAATTTCAAGTTTTTTTCATGAAAGCTATTTTTTTATTTTTCATATCTTTGTTTTAAAAGTTTTATTCGGATTTTTATCAATTTTAATCAGTTTAATTTTTTTTTAATATATTTTTCAATTTTCTCTAAATATTCATTGAAATTCATTTCAAATTTTTTAAAGAAATTTAATTTTATAATGTCGTTATAATTTCATTATTATATTATATTATTAAAATATTTTAATAAAATATATATATTAACAAAAATAGAAATAATAGTACCATGGTGATTTATTATGGCAGGGATATCAGAAGCTATTACCCAAATAAAAAAAGCTGAAAGCGATGCTGATTCCTTAGTAGAACAATCAACAGTCGATGCAAAAGCTATGATTGATGAAGCTACTGTTAAAGCTAATGAAATGATTGAACTTGCTAAGAATGAAGCTAGCGAAGAAGCTCAATCTACTGTTTTTAATGCAGAAGAAAATGCAAAGAAAGAAGCTGAATCTATTACTTCTCAAGCAGAAAAAGATGTTGAAAGCATCAAAAATGACGCTAGAAAAAATATAGATGAAGCTGCTTCAATTATTGTTAAAAATATTTTATAGTGTGAGATAATGTTTAGAACTGCGAGAATGCGTAAGCTTAATGTTATAACTTTGGACAAATACGCTGGTCCTACGGTCAGTGCACTTCACGACGAGGGTATTGTTCAAATAAATGATATTTCTGAACGTATTCAGCAAGATCCTAAGCTAGCAGAACTTTTGAAACCTTCAAAAGTTACACCCCACACCGGTAAGTTATCTTCACTTCTCATGAAGACAAGTGGTATTTCCGATTTGCTTGGAGATGCCTTGTCTGAGGATCGAAGCATGAAGGAACTGATAATGTCATTTATCAGTCCAGACCTTCCAGTTCCAAAAGAAGTCGAGGATGTTGATACTGAAAGCTTGATAGCTTATGCAGAATCAACATTAAGCCAGGTTGAAGGTGAAACAAAAGGTATTGAAAATAAGTTAGCCGCACTAGACAGTGAAGAGAGTAAGCTTGAATCTAATAAGGCCTTGGCTCAAAAGCTAAAACCTTTGGATATGGACTTAGGTCTATTAAGCGATTCCAAGTACACTTCTACCATTGTTGGTAGGATCACTGCTGAGTCAGCTCAGAAATTCAAAGATGAATACAGTAAGATTACAGATGATCTCTTCTATGAATTAGTTCCAGACGAGGAAAAAGAATATTATATCATGGTTGTCGTCGTTGCTAATGAGTATAAGGATGATATCTATACCTTACTTAGGAAAAATGAATTCGAGAAGTTTGAAACTGAAGATTTAGAAGGAAGACCGGATAGTCTTATTTCCTCTTCTGAATCCAGACTCCAAGCTATCGAAAGTGAAAGATCCCAAGCTAAAGCTGAATTGAAAGTTGTAGCGGAAAAATGGGATGATGAAGTTCTTGCTTTAAAAGAACAATTAGAAAATGAGAAAGATAAGAATGAGGTTTTCGCTGGTTTTGCTGAAACTGACAAGACTTATGTCTTTGAGGCATGGGTACCTGAAAAAGATGTGGAAAAAGCTCAAAGCATTATTGAGACCGCAACTGAAGGCCATGCAATCATGGAAGTTGAGGAAGTTCCAGACAATGCAGAAGACGTTCCTGTATTGCAGCAAAACAATGCATATGCAAAACCTTATGAATTGTTAGTTGAAATGTATTCCCCATTGAAATACAATGAAATTGACCCTACTTTATTTGTAGCTCTTACATATCCTTTCTTCTTCGGTTTCTGTTTAACCGATGCAGGTTATGGTCTTTTGGTTGCAATTATAGGTTTCATTTTATACAGAGGAATGGGTAAAGTCAATAGAACCATGCATGATGGTGGATTAATCATCATAGCAAGTGGTGTATGGGCTATTATTTTAGGTCTGGTTACCAATGGTTTACTCGGGGACCTATGGACTAGAATATTAGGTTGGGGACCTGCTCTTCCTACAGTTATCGATTCAATTAATGCATTCAAATATCCGGCAACCATCTTGGTTATTGCTATTGTGATTGGTGTAATCTACACTAACTTAGGTTTCATCTTAGGTGCAATCGATAATATTAGATATGGAGATAAAAAAGAGGCTCTTGGTTCTCAAATCGTTTGGTTCATATTTGAACTCGGTATTGTCTTATTGATTTTAGGATTCTTGTTCCCAGCATTTGGAATGATCGGTATGGCATTAGGTGCAATATTAATTGTTGCTGCTCTTGGTATACTCTTCTGGACAAACGGTGCTTTCGGACTTATGGATGTATTCGGATTTATGGGAGATGTACTTTCATATGCTCGTCTTTTAGCTCTTTGTTTAGCTACTGGTGGTATTGCAATGACTGTAAACATCTTGACCAATATGGTAAATGACATGATTCCATTTGTAGGTATCGTTTTAGCTATTATCATCTTCATCGGTGGACATATTGCTAACTTCCTTTTCCAAGTATTAGGTGCTGGTGTTAACGCTTTGCGTCTTAACTATGTAGAGTTCTTTGCTCAATTCTATATGGGTGGAAAACATTCATTTGAAGCTTTTAAAGCTAAAAGACAATTTACAAAAATTAAGAAATAGACAAAATTTAAATTTATAGTTTTATAATTCAATGCTTAAATGTGAGATTATTGGAAATGTGATTTTATATTTAAGGAAATTATGAAAATTCATAATTGAAAACAAGAACTTTATGCTTATAAAAATGTCGAATGACAATTATTATAAAATGATGTTCTTTTAACAAGAACTTTGCGTTCTATTGAAATATAATAAAAATTATATTAAAAAATTTATTTAACAAATCAATTTAAGGAGATATATTATATGGTAGAAATTGCTTTAGGTACTGCTTTAGCAGCAATTGGTGCTGGTGTAGCAATTGGTTTTGCTGGTTTAGGTTCCGGTTTAGGACAAGGTATGGCAGCAGCTGGATCTGTTGGAGCTGTAGCAGAAGATAACGACATGTTTGCTAGAGGTATTATTTTCTCAGCATTACCAGAAACTCAGGCTATTTACGGATTCTTGATTGCTATCTTATTACTTGTATTCTCAGGATTATTAGGTGGAGGAGAAGGTCTTTCCACTACTGCAGGTATTGTAGCTATTGGTGTAGGTGCATCTATCGGATTTGCAGGTTTAGGTTCCGGTATGGGACAAGGTATGGCAGCAGCTTCCTCTGTTGGCGCTATCGTTGAAGATACCGACATGTTTGCAAGAGGTATTATCTTCTCCGCATTACCAGAAACTCAAGCTATTTACGGTTTCTTGATTGCTATCTTACTTATGGTATTCGGTGGAATATTAGGTTAAGGAGGTCAGTTATATGAGCTCTGGAGC
This sequence comes from Methanobrevibacter sp., assembly GCF_017432245.1. Lineage (GTDB taxonomy): Archaea > Methanobacteriota > Methanobacteria > Methanobacteriales > Methanobacteriaceae > Methanobrevibacter. Next base: position 2,830 of record NZ_JAFRJO010000015.1, on the reverse strand, counting down.
AGACAAAATTGTCTCTAACATAATGTCTGATGCTCAAGCAAAAGCTGATGTAAATAAAAGTGAAGCTCAAGTGAAAGTTGATGCTATTTTAGCTGATGGTGAAAAAAGAGCTGAAGCTACCAAAGTTAAAATCTCAGAAGATGCTGCAAAGCAAGCTGAAATGAGATATCAACAAATTATTTCTGAAGCTAAAATGAATGCTCGTAGGGCAGAATTAGGGGCAAAAGAAGAAGTAATCGAAGAAGCTTTCAGTAAAGCTACTGAAGATTTAACAAATATGGCAAATACCAATGATTCAGAATATGTGGATGCTTTAGTTGAAATGATTAAAGAAGCAGCTGTAGAAATTGGTGGCGGAGATTTAATCGTTTTATTAAAAGAAGAAGACATTCCAAAAGTCCAAGATAAATTGGAAACTATTGTCGGATTAATTAAAGCTTTAATTAAACGTGAAAAACCTTCTGATCTTAGTGCAATCGCTACAGAAGTTTCCCAAGAAACTGATGTTGAAACTACTTTAGAAATTGGCGAACCTATCGACACTATTGGTGGAGCTATATTAAGAACAAGAAATGGTGAAATTCAAGTTAATAACACTATTGAATCTAGAATGTTAAGATTTAAGAAATCATTACGTTCAGAAGTTGCAAAAACTTTATTTGATTAGGAGAGATGAATTATGGCTGATGAAATTGCTACAATCATAAGTTCCTTAGGACTTTCTAATGAGGCATTTTTAGCAATAGTTCTTTTAGCATTTGTAGTTATTGGTGCAATTATTGTAATTGTTGCAACTAGACCAATTTTAGATGTTTATCCATATCTTCATCCTAATGCGAGAGTAAGAGCAAGAAAAGGAAGATTATTTGATGACAAACAAATTTCCGAACTTGTTGAAGCAAACAATGTTGAGGAAATTACTAACTATCTCAGAGGATCTCCTGACTATGCTGAATACTTAGATAATTATACACTTGAAAAGGCATTAGATATTCAACTTGGTGAAACTTACGATTTAGTTTCAAGAATGGCTCCTAAAGAAATTCAATCTTCATTTAAAGTAATGGCAAAGAAATCTGACATTGCTAATATTAAAAGCTTAATGACTGCTAAAGAAGCAGGATTAAGCCAAGAAGCTACTGAAGAACTTTTAGTTCCTACTGGTTCTTTATATGAAGATTTACAACGTTTAACTGATGTTGACACTGTAACAGATGTTGTTGCAGGATTAGATGGAACTGAGTATGCACCGATTTTAGAAGAAGTGCTTCCTGAATATGAAAAAACAGGTATGGTCCTTCCTTTGGAATCTGCATTAGATAAATATTATTTAGATAAATTGCTCGCTTCCTCAGAAACACCATCTGATGAAAACAAACAAATTCTCTATTCATACGTTGGAAATCAAGTTGATGTAGCTAACATTAAATTAATATTGAGAGCAAAAGTTGATGGATTAGATTATGATGCTATCAGTCCATACATGATTGATAGTGGATATCAATTAAGAGAATGGAAGCTTAAAGATCTTATGGAAGCAGAAGATGTTACTGGAGTAATTTCCTCTTTAGAAGGAACAAAATACTCTGAGGTACTTACTGATGTGCTTCCTGAATACAATGAAACTGGATCTGTAGCTCTCTTTGAGCAAGCTTTAGACAAGTTTTTAGTCGACTCTGCAAAATCCTATTCCATGAAAAAACCTTTAGGTATTGGACCTATAATAGGATTCTTGTCCCAAAAAGAAGTTGAAGTTAAAAACTTAAAAGTTATTGCAAGAGCTAAAAGAGAAGAAGACTTCCCAATATCTAAAATTAGGGAGATGTTAGTATGAGTGATGTCGCTATTATTGGAGATATCGATACTGTCACTGGTTTTAAACTTGGTGGAGTTAAAAAAGGTATTATTGTAAATAATGATGAAGAAGCTAAAAATGCTCTTGATGAGTTATTAAACGATGAAATTTCAATTATTATAATTACACAAAAGATAGCTGATAACATAAGAGAACATATTCATAAACGTCTTGGTTCTGATGTGTTACCAATGGTTATTGAGATACCAGATAAATCTGGTTCATCTGAAGGCGGTGCCGATCAAATGGCAGCTCTTATTAAGAGAGTTATCGGGGTAGAGATGGTTAAATGATTAATGAAGGAAATATTATTAAAATTGCAGGTCCTGTTATCGTCGCAGATGGGATGAGAGGAACTCAAATGTATGAAGTGGTAAGAGTAGGTGAAGCTAAGCTTATCGGTGAGATTATTGAGCTAGAAGGTGACACCGCTACCATTCAAGTTTACGAAGAAACTGCTGGGGTAAAACCTGGCGAAAAAGTGGAAAGTACTGGAGGTCCATTATCTGTAGAGCTTGGACCTGGTGTAATGGGTTCCATTTTTGATGGAATTCAAAGACCTTTAGAAGTTATTAAAGGTATTTCTGGTGATTATATTGCTAGAGGTATTGATGTAGATTCTATTGACAAAGAGAAAAAATGGACTTTCGAACCTATTGCTAAAGTAGGAGACAAAGTTGTTGGTGGAGATGTACTTGGACAAGTGCAAGAAACATCTGCAGTTTTACAAAAAATTATGGTTCCACCAATGATTGAAGGTACCATTAAATCTATTGCTGCGCAAGCAGAATACACAGTACTTGAAACTATTGCTGAAATTGAGACTGATGATGGAATTGAAGAAATTCAAATGTTACAAAAATGGCCTGTACGTAAAGGTCGTCCATACAAAGAAAAATTGGACCCAGATATTCCACTTATTACTGGTCAAAGAGCACAAGACACTTTCTTCTGTTTAGCTAAAGGAGGAGCAGC
>NZ_JAFRJO010000014.1 GCF_017432245.1 Methanobrevibacter sp. | reverse complement strand
TCAAAAAAGGAAACAGTGGTGCATATAGCAGAGACACAAGTTGCTGCTTTCTTGACTCCCACTCAAATAATCAAAGAAATCCATGAGCATTTTGAAGATAGATTAGATGATATTGATTTGATACTAGTTCCAGGTTTAATAAGAAAAGATACATTCCTCATTGCAGAGGAATTTGGAATTCCTTGTTACAAGGCATCAACTGATGCAGCAGACTTAGCTATGGTTTTAGACCTTGTCGATGATTTGGAATTGTCACAGTCCACTCCTGCTGATAAATTGATAATAGAGGAAAAAAAGAAGCAAGCATTAAAATTCATTGAAGACTTTGAAAATGATATTGAAAAAAGAGATGAATTGCTCAAGAAGGAAAACAACATTCTTGTGAGAAACCTTCCTGTTGGTGAGGATTTCCCAATGAGAGTACTCTCTGAGATTGCAAGTGCTCCTATTCTATCAAAAGAGGACCTGATTAAAAAGGCAGAATTCTTTGTTGCTTCTGGCTCTGACATGATAGACATTGGTATGATTGCAGGTGAAGACCGGTCTGATGAGATACCTGATTTGATTGACACACTTCGCCCTATTGTGGGTGACAGGCCTTTAAGTATTGACACATTGAATCCAAAGGAGATTGAAGCTGCGGTAAACCATGGAATTGATATGGTTTTAAGTTTAGACAATGGTAATTATGAAGAGATATTGCCTTTATTAAAGGAAAAGAATGTTCCTGCGGTTATTTTACCAACTAATTTCTCTGAAGGATATGTACCTCACACCCCTAAAGAAAGGGTTGAATCCATGCAAAAATTAGTATCAAACCTTGATGGTCTTGAAGTTGTCTGTGACTTGATTTTAGACCCTGTCAACAGTTCAAGCCTTGTGGATTCAATCATTGCATTCCATGATTTCCATGAAGTTGACAAGAAGCCAATGTTCTTTGGTATAGGAAATGTAATTGAGCTTATGGATACAGATTCTGTAGGTGCAAATGCAGTTCTTGCGGGAATTGCAATGGAGCTTGGTGCAAGCATACTCTTCACTCCTGAAGAAAGTGGTAAGACTCATGGAAGTGTGAGAGAGTTAGCTATTGCTTCCAAGATGATGTTTTTAGCTAAAAACAGACAATCCATTCCAAAGGATTTAGGCGTAGATCTTCTCGTATTCAAGGACAAGAAGAAAAGGTTTGACTTGAAGCAGGATGACAATGTCCCTGTAGTCAAGCAGGATGCTCCTATCAAGTTCGTAAGGGATAAGGCAGGAAGCTTTAAGATAAGGGTTGAACATGCAATATCAGTCAAGGATTCCTATATCGTTGCCACTCACTTCAAGAAAACAAAGCCTACTATAAGCTTTGAAGGAAAAAGAGCCAGTGAAATCTATGAAGAGATCATTGAAAAAGGTCTTGTTACTAGATTGGACCATGCAGCATATCTGGGTAAAGAGCTTGAAAAAGCAGAGATTGCAATGCTTACTGGAAAAGAGTATGTTCAAGACTTTGACTTGTTTAAAGATCCTGAAGAGTTTATCAAACAAAATTAGTATTTTTTAAGAGTTTTAGTTTTAATAAAATTAGTTTTTTTTAAAGATTCTAAAATTAGATTAAAAATAGCATTGATTTTTTAGGAGGCATAGAAATACCTCCATATTTTCTTATTTTACAAAATTACCTAAAGCATGTAATAAACAGCTATTATACTAGGTATTGCAATGAGGATTGTATTACGCACCATACGGAAACGACGTATTTTCCATTCTTTTTCTGTCAATTCCTTCATTTTAGGGATTTTCAATAGACTTAAAATAATACATGCTGCAAGGAAAATGAAGTATGCGTTTATGATAAAGAGATAACCTGCTCCAAGGAGCATGTCCCATCTTCCATTTGCAATTGAATAACCGCAGGTACAAAGCGGTGGCATCAATGCAGTAGCAATTGCTACACCAGGGATAACAGTGTTAGTTTTATCGAGTCTTGTCTGTCCTATAATACCTGCAAGTCCTCCAAAGAATGCGATAAGCACATCATAAAAACTTGGTGATGTTCTTGCAAGCAATTCTACAGTTGGCTCTTTAACTGGAGAGAGGAAAAAATAGATTGTTGCTGCAGCAACACTGATGACAATCTGCATTCCAAATCCGGATAAGTGGTTTCTAAGTAATGGATAATCGTTGGATACGCTTCCATATGCTGAAGCGAGTATGCTTCCCATAATAGGGGAAATCAACATTGCACCGATAATCACTGCAGTAGAGCTCATGTTAAGCCCAACAGATGCGATTACCATTGCACATACCAATACACATAAATTGGTTCCAGTAATAATTCCACCATCCAAGAGACGTGAACGTATCTCCTCATGGGATGCGGAATCATCTTTTAATGAAAATGCTTTTCTTAAATGTTCTTTCATTGATTCATTCTCTTCCTTTAAATTCATGTTATCCTTTTCCTCTTAAAAAAATTTTTATACATATAATATATGATGTTAATCTTAATTAAATTAATTGTTTTTTAGTTCATTTGTTTTCATGAAATTTATTAACAATTTCATGTTAAAATTTTTCACCTATTTTTTATAGTTATTTTTCAATTTGAGAGTATTTTAGTGGTAATTTTAAAAAAAATATAAATATCATTTCATTTAAATATGAAAATTGGTGATTTAATGAATTATACAAAATTATTAGGAATTTTATTAATTTTATTAGGTATTATATTTATAGCCTACCCATTGGTAAGTGCAGGTGTAGTTTCTATATTTGCAGGCTTAAGTTTAATATCCCTTGGTATAGTATTGATCTTTAATGCATTTTCATTTTGGAGTGTTGCTACTGGTAGGTCAGTACTTGAAGTATTGTTAGGATTTTTATTGATACTATTAGGATTCTTGTTCTTTGTTGATTTAGCTCCATTAGCTTTCCTTACCGCATACAACTTCTATTTAATTGCAATCATATTGATAATTGTAGGTATTTTCGGTATTGTTTATGGTGAAGGCTTATCCAAATGGGGATCTGTATTGACATTGCTTCTCGGTATCATTGCATTCTTATTAGGTATTTTCGCAATTACCGACCCATTACTTATCGTAGTTTTAGTAGGGGTTGTTTTAATCGTTAGAGGAGCACTCCTCTTTACTGTAGGCGGCGCTTTTGATAAGATTGATAGTTTCGAAGGCAATTAATAATTTAAATTTGAGGAATTTTTTCCTCTATAACTTTTTTTTTTTTTTAAAACGTTTTTTTAATTTTCTACTTTTATTCTTATTTTCATTCCTTTAGAAAAACTTATCTTTTTTTAGGAGTATTTTAAAGGGATTTTCATAATTCTAATTACATAGACCATCATGAGGAATGCAATAAGCAGGAATAATGCTCCAGCAATAAAGATAGACATTATTCCGAATCCATCCACTAAAAATCCACCTATAGCTATTCCTAAAGCGATTCCTCCATTTAAGATGCTTAAGAATATTCCATTTGCAAGTTCGGGACTATCTGGAATTACGGAAGCTTCAATGTATTGAATCAGATTGTATCCCATTCCATCAAGTATTCCGAATATTAGAATCAATATAAGAACTGGAATAAGATAATTTGCAAATAGGTAAAGAAGTACAAAAACTCCTCCACACACCAATTGGAAAATGATGAGGGTTGCCTTATCATGTTTAGCTATCAGTTTTCCTCCAAGCCATGTGCCGAATATTGAAAACAATCCGTAGATGAATAGGAATATGCTTAGCTTATAGGTGTAGACATGACTGACTACCTGTAAGAATAAGGGTTGGTAATTGTAGACTATGCTTGCACCTATAGGCATCATTATTATTCCAAGTGTTGCAAGAATGAATTCCTTTGATTTTAAGCTTGAGAATGGCATTTCATATGATTTGGATTTTCCCTCGATTCTTGGGAAGAATATGAGTATAAGAATCAATGTGAGGAAGTTTATTGCAAAAATCCAAGTCATAGCAACTTGATAACCAAATATTGTACCAAATCCTGTAGTTATAGGCAATCCTATAATGCTTCCAACTGATATTCCAAGAAGTATTTTTGTTATGTAATCCTGTTCCTGGCCTTTTGGAGCAATCTCTTCACATACAGTAAGAGCTATTGAAATGAATGCAGGATATAATACTGCAGACAATATCCTAAAAAAAGATGCAATGTAAATGCTTTTTGTAAATATGATCACGATATTTGATATTGCAAATACGCTTAAAATGCTTATGAAAGTTCTTTTTCTCTCGAATCTTGAAAATAAAATAGGTATGAACAATCCACAGATAGCTATTGTAAATGTAAATGAGCTTACGTAAAGTCCAGAAATGGCTATTGATGTATTGAAATACTCTGCTATTTGTGATATGATTCCAACAATGCTTAATGGAGTGTTTATTCCAAGTGTTGAAATCATTAGAATATATAAGAGTATCTTAGGATTGGTTTTCATATTTTATTTTCCTTTTTTTTAAAATCAGATTAAATATGATATTATTTATAACACATGTTATATATAGTTAATATTTTTAAGTTCATATGTACATGGTGCAAATGCAAACTCCTCCAAAGAGAAGGATTAAAACAAAGAACCATGCAACTATCTTTTTCATTTTCATTTTATCACAGGATGAGTATTATATTTATTATGAGTATTTTAATAATGAAATAGAGTTTTATTAGTTTTAATTATATAAAACAATAAATTATTTATATATATTAAACAAAATATTTAATTACTATGTAATATAGTATATAAAATTCAATATAAAAAATTATTTTTACAAATCATTTTTATATTTATATTATTTTTAATTAACTAAAAAAGGTTTTTAAATGACAGATGAAGAATTAACCACAGAAGAAATAGGAAAAATGTTGGAAAGTACTGGTTATATTTCCAATAATGAAATCAGCACTTCAGTATTCCTATCCTTATCTTTAAACAAGCCGATCTTGATTGAAGGACCTCCTGGAGTAGGTAAGACAGAGCTTGCAAAGGCTGTTTCCGAATGTTTGGGAAGGGAATTCTTCAGGATTCAATGTTATGAGGGAATCACCTTTGAACAGATTGTAGGTGAATGGAACTATCAAAAGCAATTGCTCCATTTGGAAGCATTCAAAGGTAGTCAAAAAGGTGAAGAATCAATTTTTGTAGATGATTTCTTTATTAGAAGACCACTTTTAACCTCCTTTATGAATGACAAGCCATCACTTCTTCTCATTGACGAAATCGATAAGGCAGATGAGGAAGTGGAAAGTTTCTTGCTACAAGCTTTAGGTGAAAAACAGATTACCGTAAACGATTTAGGCACTTTTGACCTTCAGAATGATTTGATGGTAATGCTCACTTCAAACGCACAAAGAAACTTGCTCGAAGAGACAAAAGACAGATGTCTGTTCTTATACATTTCATACCCTTCCGTTGAACGTGAGATGGCTATCGTAAAAGCAAGAATACCATCTGCAGACAATGGTTTAATCAAGAAAGTAGTAAATATGGTACACAGAATCAGAACATTCAACTTAAATAAGAAACCATCTGTAAGGGCTTCAATTGATTGGGTAAACTCTGTAATGCACTTGGATAAGGATTTCAAGAATGTTGATTCTGCACTTGAGGACAGTGTTGGAGTAGCTATTAAGACAGAACCGGACAAGGCAAAAGTAATCAAAGAAATCTTTAGAAATGAATATATGAATGAATAGTTGTATTTAGAATTCTTATAAATTGAGTCTAATGATTAGATTTTAATTATCTGCACTCTATTAAATTATTTTAAGGTTTTAGTATGGAAGAGAAAATCGTAAGATTATCAAATGATTTGAGAAAAAAGGGAATGCCTGTGAGCATAAGGTCCACTCAGTCTGCAATAGATGCATATGCTCTATTGGGAGAGGATGATTTGGGTCTCTTAAAGGATGCATTCAGGTCCATTTATGTCAAAAGCAAGTATGACATTCCTAAATTCAATGAGTCTTTCGATGGATTCTTCGCTAAAAAAGTTACAAAGAATTTAACTGATGAACTCAATAGGTCTTATAGGCCAAATACCATGAAAGGAAAGCTTTCACAGCATGAATGGAAAATCACCAAGCAAAAGGGAACTGGTGGAAAGCAAATCCAAATGGGTGCAGAACAGGCTATGGAATACTTTGCAGGCAGACCTATCCTTGAAGACAGAGACAAGGACCTTGCAAGAGACAATGATATTCTAAACAGTGATTTGTCAAAGCTTAACAAATACGATGAAAGGGTATTTGAATTATGTGTAGAGCTTGGAAGAAAAATCGCCAATAAGCAGTCAAGAAGAAAGAGATTAGCTCGTTCCAACAAGATTGACATGAGAAGGACAATGAGGCAAAACATGAAATATGGAGGTGTGCCGATTGATCTTGTTCATGTTAAGAAGAAACCTCATAGAAAACAGCATTTGTTCCTGAATGATGTCAGCGGTTCATGTGAATGGATAAGCAGCTGGTTTTTCATGCTGATGTTTGCATGTCAAAAGACATTCAAGGATTCAAGAATGTTTGAATTTGACAATAAGACAATAGAAACAACTGAATTCCTTAAAGAAAAGTATATGGTTAATGCATTTGCTGAGATTAGATTGCTTCGTATGAGAAATATGATGGTTAGGGGAACATCCAATATGTTCACTGCATTCGAATCATTCATGAAACAGGCGGATATAAGCAATAAGTCTTATATTATACTTTTATCTGATTGCAGGGATTGGGCAGGTCCTAAGGTTAATGGAATACCTGCAAGTGTAGAGCTTATTTCCCAGATGTCCAGCATGGCTAAGAAAGTTATTATTCTAAACCCTGAGGACAAGAAGAAATGGGATGTAGTTGACAGTTGCGTTTCATTGTATAGGGGCGCAGGCGCTCAAGTTTATGAAGTCAGCACATTGAACCAATTGGCAGATTTTGTTGCTGATATGTAATTTAAAACCGATTAGTTAGTTAAAAATTAGTTATTGAAAATATATACAAAAGAAGAAAATTAATTATTTATTATTTTTATTATTTTAAAAAAGGATGACTTTAATATGGAATCTTGTACTAAATGTGGAAATCCTAATGTGATTATAAAGAGAAAAGCTTCTGGACAGGCCTTATGTAAGGATTGTTTTATTGAAAGCATTGAAAAGAAGGTCAAGCAAACAATCAAGAAGGAAAAATTTATTGAAAAAGGGGATAAGGTTTTAGTAGCATTGTCTGGAGGAAAGGATAGTGTAGTGACTCTTGAAATCCTCAATTCATATGTCAAAAGGCATATTATAGAATTATGTGCTGTAACCATTGATGAAGGAATTGCAGGTTACAGAGAGGAAGGAGTGGAGATTGCAAAGGCACATGCGGAAAGGTTAGGTATTCCACATAAGGTAGTCTCATTTAAGGAAAGCTTTGGAATTGATTTGGATGAGATAATGAAAAGGGAGAATCATAGAGGATCATGTACCTATTGCGGTGTATTCAGAAGATGGATTATCAATAGGGCTGCAAGGGAATTTGGAGCAACCAAGATTGCTACAGGACATAACCTTGATGATGAGACCCAAGCTATTCTAATGAATTATCTTGAAGGAAACATGGAGAATTTGGCTAAGATAGGTCCAAAGACAGAATCCAACAGCGAATTGTTTACAGTTAAAATCAAGCCTCTTCGTGAGATTCCTGAAAAGGAAATTGGCCTTTATGCACTTGCAAAAGGTTTGGACATTCACCTTGCAGGGTGTCCATATGCTCAAGAATCCTTTAGAATGGAGATTTCCAATATCCTAAAGGACTTGTCTAAAGACCATCCGACAATTATGTATTCCACACTTAGAGGATTTGATAAGATAAGGCCAGCTATTAGAGAAGAATTGGCTCATGATTATGAATTTGACAGATGCGAACGCTGTGGAGAGCCATCTTCAAATAGATTATGCAGGGCTTGCACATTTTTAGAGGAATTGGGAAAATAGATTTTCTATTTCATTTTTCTTAAATTTTTTATAAGTTTCTATAATTTTTAACAATTGTTATATTTTATATATGATGACTTATATATTAAAACTGAAGGGATAAAAATAAAATAAGGTGATTTTATGAGTTTTACATTAAAAATTAAGGATAAGATTGAAGAGAGAGAAATTGATGGTGATTTGACCATTAAGGATTTATTGGATGATTTGGATTTATCTTCAGAAACCATGGTTACCAAAAAGAATGGTGAGATTGTTATAGAAGAGGAAACAATCGACGATGGTGATGAGATAGAGTTTATTCAAATCATTTATGGAGGATAATTTTTCCTCTATTAAACTTAAATCTTTTTTCATTTTTTCATTATATTTTTATCATATTTTTATTAGATTTTCTATCATATTTCTTAGTCTATTTTTTACTTTTTTTCAATAATTTTAATAATTTTAATTTATAAATATATAATTAGAATATTATTAATTATTTATTTTTATTTTCAGGTGATAATATTAAAGTTTATTACGAATGTGGACCATGCTTTTTAAGACAAGCAAAAGAAGCTATTGACCTATCTACAGATGATGAGGAATTGAAATTCAAATTGATTCAAGATATATTATCCTATCTAGGTGAAAACTTCTCAAAGGATTTGTCTTCAAATGCCACTGGAACAAGGATTCATCAATACATTAAAAAGGAAACAGGATGTTATGATCCTTATTACGAACAGAAAAAGGAAGGAAATGAAATTGCATTATCCTTAGTGCCTAAAGTGAGGGAAATTCTAAAAGAAGACAATAGTTTGGAAACCTATGTTAAGATAGCTATTGTAGGAAATATTCTTGATTTTGGTACATTTGGTTTGGATACAGATTTTGAATCCATGATCTATGAAGGATTAAGGAAGGAATTGGTCATAAACAAGATAGATGAGTTTGAAGAGGCATTAAGAAACTATGATAAGGTTCTCTATTTGGTGGATAACACTGGAGAGATTGTCTTTGATAAGTTCCTTCTTGAAAAAATAAAAGAATACGATGTTGACATTACTGTTGCAGTCAAGGAAAGGCCTATCTTAAATGATGCCTGCATGAAAGAGGCATTGGAAGCAGGTCTTGATGAAGTGGCTACATTAATCACTACAGGATCTGATTCTGTAGGTGTTGTGGAATCCATGATTTCAGATGAGTTCAAGGAAATCCTCTTGGATTCTCCATTTGTAATTTCTAAGGGAATGGGAAATTTTGAAGGATTGACAGAAATGAACTTGGAAGGACAGGATATCTTTGTATTACTTTGTACAAAATGTTCATCCATCTCTAAGGAATTGGGCCTTGAAGTAGGTTCCCATATTTTAACTACATTGTAATTATATAATTTATGGATTGTAAGATGTTTTGTAAGTAGTTTGGAAAATAATTAATGGAATAGGGGGTTAATTATGAAATTTGGATTTATAGGGTTTGGTGAAGTGTCATACACCTTATCAAAAATGCTGTTGTCTTACGGCTTTGAGGTCTTGACTTCTACTGAAGGCAGATCAAAAAAGACAAAGGAATTAGTCAAATCACTTAATTTGACTGTTTTGGATAGTTTTGAAGAGGTTGCACATCAATCTGACATTTTAATCTCTGCAAACAGCCCTCAAAGTGCATTGGCTGTTGCATTGAAGTATGGTTCATTGACAGATGGAATATTCTTGGACTTCAACAACATCTCCCCAAATACAGCAAAGCAAATTGAAAATTACCTCACAGACGAGCATTTCATTGACTCAGCTATTATGGGAAGAGTCAGTTCAGAGGAATTGCATCTTTATTTTTCAGGTAGAAAAGCAGAAGGATTTGTAAAAAGTATGAGAGATTTCATTAGCAATAATGATCCTCTAAGTGATTTTAAGGTCAATATTAAGGTAGTCAGCGATGAAATAGGGGATGTTTCCAAATTGAAAATCCTTAGAAGTTCCTATACAAAAGGTGTTTCAGCACTTCTTGTAGAGACTTTTGAAACTGCAGAAAAATTAGGCTTAAGCGAAGACTTATGGGAAATATTGTCATTGACTGAAAATAGGGATTTTGAAACTTCTGCAAAATCACGTATTTCATCATCAAATAAAAAAGCTAAGCGAAAATATGAGGAATTGAATGAAGTCTTGGAATTTTTAGACGATGTTGACAAAAAGAGAAAGTCTAAAATTATGGCTTTGGCAACACGAGAAAAATTTGAAAAACTAAAAAATAGAAAATGATTGATTTTTTTACTTATTTTTCCATTTCAATCATTTTATCATTTTATATTTTAATGATTATGGATAGTAATTTTTACTCTCCAATCATTTCTTTTGTTTTTAATAAGCTCTCCACTTACTGGAATGTATCTGGAGTCTAAAATGTATCTTAAATAAGTTACTTCCTTTGAAGGAAGCTTTAAATTTGTTTTTATCTTTATCTTTTTTTCCTTTATTTCACATGATATTTGATTATCCTTATCGATAAAGATTTTTGCTTCAAGTCCTTCATGAATTTTTTTTGCTTCAAATTTAGTAAGGTTCAAACCTGCTTCAAGACTCATTAGAGGATTTACTTGCAAGTCCTTTCTTGTTCTGAACTTTTCATTAGCTTCCTTTGCAGAGACTCCCTTATCCACTTCTTCAGCTACATACCAAGCCCTTTCAATGATTTTGTCAACATTCTGCTCTTCAGGAATTACTCCCTTTTCTTCATAATGTCTCATTAGTTTAAGAACTTCATCTTTTGTCACTTCCTCTTCAATGCAGGAAGCAGCAAGACGAGTCATTACAGGACCATAGTCTGCTCTTCTAAAGCTTGCCCAAATGGATTCTTCGTCATCCTTATAGAATCTTCCTTCAACAATCTTGTTGATTACCTTACCATTCAAATAAGCGATATTTGTCAAGTTTGATCTGGAATAAGTGTTCATCTTATGCTTCAGCACTTTCATGTTTCTTTTTCCAGGGATTGTGCCATTTTCTATTTCCCTTTCCAAAATTTCAATAGTTGTTTTTGGAAGCAATTTTTTTATATCCTCGCTGATAACCAAATCATTTTTTAGAATTTCCTTTCTAATGAATCTTCCAGAGACCTTTTCTGGTTGTGTGAGCTCTGGAATAAGATGGAAATCAATCTTTCTATTGAATTTTTTTGATAGGAATTCATTTATTCCATACCATCTGATTACATTTCTGTTTGGGAAATCTTGGGGCATTCCAAGGAAACTTCCCTCTTGAATGAATCTCTCAGCATATTTTTTCACTTCATCCAAGCTAATGTCTGCAGCGGTTATGTAGTCAGTCACTCCATCTTCATGCATTTTTGCAAGTCTAATAGGTACACTGTATGATAGAATAAGTCTATGATGAAGGCCTTCAACTCCAATCACCTTATCTGCACCTAATGCAAGAGCCATTTCCTTTCTTGCTTCAAATGGTGTGAAAAAAGGAGCATGATTTGCACTGTAGCCCTTATTCATGTAAATAGCCACTTCAATGCCCTTTTCATCAGCTATTTCACGAGCTTTTCTAATCAATTCCTCATGTCCCTTGTGGACTGGGTCAAAGTCAGCGCTAATTGCTATCATAGTATATTTTCCTAAATGATTTCATTTTAAAAAAAGCATTATTTATTTTAATATTTTATTTATTGTCAATTATTATATTTTTAAAAAAATAGTAGGGGAATAAATAATAATTTCTTATTATTTATTCTACATTTAATAACCATTATCCAATAAGTTCAATACTCCAGTTACCAATAACCAGATTCCTATTAATGAACCGAGAACGAGTGGATTTTTAATATAGGTTCCAAGGATAATGTATATTACACCTAAGAGTATTCCTAAGATTCCCATCCAGAATCCGTATTTGTTGTCTCTGTTTCCAACAATGATTATTAAACCTATTATGATTAGGAATATTCCTGCTAAATAGATTGTTAAAGCAGTTAAAAATGCAAATATGCTTGGGTTAAATATTAAACCTAAACTTATTATCAACATTATTATTCCTAAGATTGTATTTATCAATCCTCTGGTTGTGTTGTATTCAACTTCACTAACACCATTTGCTAATAAGAAGATTGCAAGTAATAAAACAGATAATCCGAGAATATCAGCTGCTGTAATTACTCCAAGCATTGGGAATGCAATGATAATGATTCCTAAAATAATTGCAATAATGCTTATTGTAGTTTGTTTATGCAAGTTTTTGCCTCCTTATTTGTTTTTAAATATTTTTTCTATAATTTATTTTTGATAATCTTAATGCATGGAAATATAATGCATA
Organism: Methanobrevibacter sp.; assembly: GCF_017432245.1. Classification (GTDB taxonomy): domain Archaea; phylum Methanobacteriota; class Methanobacteria; order Methanobacteriales; family Methanobacteriaceae; genus Methanobrevibacter. The sequence continues at coordinate 2,234 of NZ_JAFRJO010000014.1, read as the reverse complement.
ATTATTTAATAATTTATTATTTTTATTATTTATAAATATATTATCTAATAAGGCATCTAATATAAAGGCAAATGTTTTATTGGGGTTTTGGATTTGTTCAAGTCAGAGAATTTTACCTCTGCAATCCATTCCTTTTTACATTCGCAATCATATTCGATTTGGCTTTGGTCAAAGTTGGAATCTATAATTCTGTGTTTCAATTCCTTATTGCATTTTTTGCAATTGTAAGGGCCTCTTCTTGAACCGAATCCTGAAGTGTCCATCAATGCAGGAATCTTTACATTTTGCCTTATTGTATTGATCACTTCAATGGTTGACCAAATCCAAGGAGGATTGTATGACCCTCTTCTCCAAAGCCTTTCTATCAAGGTTCCTCTGTGAATAGTTGCAGGACAGCATGAAACCCTATCCACTCCTAGGTTTTCACAGTAGCTTGCAGTTTCAATTGCCTCATTGATAGCTTCCTGTTCAGAAAGCAATATAGGCTTTACAAATATGTAAGCTTTAGATTTGATGTTATGTTTGCTTTTGTATTCCTTAATGAGATTAATTGCCTTTTCAAAGGTTTTATTGTTAAATCCTTTATTGATCTTATTCAATCTTGTTTCTTCGTTTGAAGTTTCCAAGCCTATGCTTATTTCAAATAGTTTATCTCCTATGATATCAAAGATCTCATCCAATACATCTTCCTTAACGTATTCCGGTCTTGATTCAACGACTATTTCGCTGATTTCTTCCATGTCTGCAAGCTTTTTTAATACATAGTCTCTGGCTTCTTTAGGAACTTCTTCTGGGTTTAAAAAACTTCCTGATGCAAAGAGTTTTATAGCTATTTTATCTCCATTCTCATAATCTTCCTTATAATCCCATTTGTTCAATTCCTTTTCAAAGAGTTCAATGATTTTGGAATTTTCAATTGGCTTAAGGTAACAGTCTGAGATGTAGCTGCACATTGTGCATCCCCCACTTGGACCAAGTGCCCATGAACAGCCAGGGGTAGGCAAGATTAGAAATATGGTTTTTCCTTTTCCAGAATATAAAAGGTCCTCTTGATACCAGCTTGCAGAAAGACTATCCAGTTCTTTTGGCTTAGCATATTCAATTGATTTATCTCTTATTTCTTTTGTTAATTCTCTAATTTCCATTGTTTAACCTATTTTTATAAATATAATTTTATTTTTACTAGTTAATTTATTATTATAATATATAATATTTATTATTTATAATTTTTTTAAATTACTTTTTTTTATTCAATCAGAAATATTATTTTTTTATTTTTAGATTATATTTAGATATTTTTGTTTGAATGATATTAAATGTTCTATTGTATTAAAATTAAATCTATGTTTTTTATTCTCTATTATTTAATAGATAATGGTTTGTTTTATTAATTTATAACAAATTTATTCTATTTTTAATATTTTATACTGTTTTATCAATTTTTTTATAACAATTTTTTCCACATATTATTTTTAATTTTTCATTTATAAAATTTAATTTTGTATATAATAATTTATTAATATTTAATATTTGTTCATATTTATGTTAAAAAAATAAACAAATCATATTTAATATATAAATCTTTCTATATTTTTTAAATAACAAATACTTTATAAGCTAGATAACATATTAAAGATTGGTGATAAATATGAAATTTGGTATAGAATTCGTACCTCAAATCCCGTTAGATGAACTCGTAAGATTAGTAAAAATAGCAGAAGACGTTGGTTTTGAATACGCATGGATCACTGACCACTACAACAACAAAAACGTATACGAAACCTTAGCATTAATTGCAGCAAACACTGAAACCATTAAAATGGGTCCTGGTGTAACCAACCCATACGTAAGAAGCCCTGCAATTTCCGCTTCCGCAATTGCTACTATCGACGAAATTTCTAATGGTAGAGCAACCTTTGGTATTGGTCCTGGTGACAAAGCAACCTTTGACGCATTAGGTATCGCTTGGGAAAAACCTGTATCCACTATCAAAGCAGCTATTGCAGACATTAACACCTTATTAGACGGTGGAAAAACTGAAGCTGGTGCAGCATTAGGTGGAGCTAAAAAAGTACAAGATGCAATCCCTATTTACATGGGTGCACAAGGTCCTAAAATGTTAGAAACCGCTGGTGAAATCGCTGACGGTGTATTAATTAACGCTTCCAACCCTAAAGATTATGAAGCTGCTATGCCTATGATTAAAAAAGGAATCGGCGACCAAGCAAAAGATT